>NZ_JAMYUT010000017.1:0-139274 GCF_040323235.1 Mesorhizobium sp. M0051 | reverse complement strand
CCCCCCCCCCCGCCCGCCCCCCCCCCCGCGCCCCCCCCCCCCCCCGCCCCCCCGCCCCCCCCCCCCCCCCCCCCCCCCCCCGCCCCCCCCCCCCCCCCCCCCCCCCCCCCCCGCGGCGCCCCCCCCCCCCCCCCCCCCCACGCTGCTGAGGGACGTTTAGCGGGCCGCGGTCCAGCCCTTGTAGTCCTTCAGGTTCTCAGCCGTGATCAGCTTCGGGTCGAGCAGCACGGTCGGCTCCGCTGGCTTCTTGCCGGCCAGCAGTTCAGCCGCCATCGTCAGCGACTGGCCGGCCATCACATAGGGGTCCTGCGAGGCCGAAGCCTTGATCATAGAAGTGCCGGAGGAGAGTTCCTTCTCGATATCGGGCGCGCCATCGACGGCGGTGAAGAGGAACTCCGAGCGGTTGAGCTGCTTGGCCGCAAGCTGGGCGCCGATCGCCGTCGGGTCGTTGATGGCAAACACCGCATCAATCTTGTCGAAGCGGGTGAGCAGCGACTGGAACACCTTCAGGCCGCCGTCACGCGAGCCTTCGGCATTCTGGTCGTCGGAGAGGATCTTGATTTCGGGATGCTGCGCCAGCACGTTCTTGCAGCCCTTCACCCGCTCCAGGATCGACGAGGATGCCGGCCCGTTGAGGATCACGTAGTCGCCCTTGCCGCCGGTATGGTCAACCAGGTACTGGCAGGCCTCTTCGCCGGCCTTGACGTTGTTGGTCATCACCGTGACGTCGGCGCCGGGTGCCGAAACGTCGAAGGCGGCGACGACGATGCCCGCAGCCTGCGCCTTCTTCACCGCCGGCGCGATAGCCTTGGCGTCGACGGCGTTGAGCATGATCACATCGACGCCGGCGGCGATGAACGAATCGACCTGCGAGACCTGCTTGTTGAGGTCATAATCGGCCGACACCGACGTCACCTCGACCTTCGGATTGATCTTCTTGGCCGCGTCCTCGATGCCCTTGATGGTGGCGACGAAGAAGGGGTTGCCGAGCAGGCCGACCGAGATTCCGACCTTGTTGAGGTCCTTGGCCGAAGCAGGCGCGATGGCGAGCGACGCGAGTGCGACGCCGCAGAGCAGTTTGGCGATGGTCTTCATTGTTTTCCTCCGATTGCCCCGCGCCTCTCACGGTGCGTTACACAAACCGGTCGTTGACGCCGGCGACTAAGGTCAATCACGTTCGTGCTCCGGCCTGGAGCCTGTAGCGGTCGAGGGCGACCGCCACGATGATGACCAATCCCTTGATGATGTACTGCCAGATGTCCGAAACGCCGGCCAAGATGAGCCCGTTGGAGAGCACGGCGATGATCAGGCCGCCGATCAGCGTGCCCCAGATCGAGCCGACGCCGCCGACGAAACTGGTGCCGCCGAGAATGACCGCGGCAATGGCGTCGAGTTCGTAGGACTGGCCGAGCTGCAAGCCGTTGGCGGCATAGAGCCGGGCCGCCGACATGGCGCCGCCAAGGCCGGCCAGCAGGCCGGAAACGCCGTAGACGAAGAGCAGCACCAGCGGCACCTTGATGCCGGTCAGGCGTGCCGCCTCGGCGTTGCCGCCGACGGCGTAGATCCAGGTGCCGAGCACGGTGCGCTTGAGCACCAGCCAAGACAGCACCACCACCGACAGCGCGATGATGACCAGCCACGGAATGCCGAACAGCGAACCGTTGCCGATGAAGTCGAACGGCAGGTCCGCGTTGAACACCGTCGTGTCCTGGCCGAGCAGGCGGGCGACGCCGCGCACAGCGGTCAGCGAACCGAGCGTGACGATGAAGGGCGGCAGCTTGATATATGCTATGAGCAGCCCGTTGATGACGCCGAAGCCGAGGCCGACCAGAATGGCCGCCGGCACGCCGAGCAGGCCCCAATCAGGCACCAGCGATACGATCACCGCCACCATCGCCGAGGCAGCAAGGATGGCGCCGACAGACAGGTCGATGCCGCCTGTCAGGATGACGAAGGTCATTCCGGCCGCAAGCACGATGTTGATCGATGATTGCTGTGTGACGATCAGCAAATTGGTCTCGGTCAGGAAACGCGGGTTCAGGAATTGGAAGCCGGCCGCCAGCAGGATCAGTACCGGCAGCATGCCGAGGGCGGCGAAAGCCGTGCGCAACCGCCGGCTCGCGCCCGTGGCCTGGCCGCCTGCGCTGATCTCGGTCGCCTTGTCGGTCATTGCTGAGCCGCTCCCGTTGCAAGTTCCATGATTTTTTCCTGGCTGAGCGGCTCGCCCTGGCTTGCCGTCACCTCGCCCGAAATCGTGCCGTCGCGCATCACCAGCACGCGATCGGCGACGCCGATCACCTCCGGCAGTTCGCTGGAGATCATCAGGACGGCGATGCCCTGCTTGGCGAGATTGTCGATCAGCCGGTAGATTTCCGACTTTGCCCCGACATCGACGCCGCGGGTCGGCTCGTCGAGGATGACGACCCTCGGCTTGGTTTCGAGCAGCCGGGCGAGCAGCACCTTCTGCTGGTTGCCGCCCGACAGCGAGCCGGCATTGGCCTGCACCGAACCGGTGCGGATGGAGAGATCGGCAACAGCCTTGGAAGCGCGTCTTTCGGCGGCCGCGAAGTCGCGCAAGCCGCCTGCGCCCGCATCCTTCGCCAGCACGCCCATATTGATGTTGTCGGAAATCGACATGTCGAGGAACAGGCCGAGTTCCTTGCGGTCCTCGGTCAGATAGGCAATGCCGGCATCGAGCGCCTCACGCGGCGAGCCGATGGTTGCAGGCTCGCCGTCGAGTTCCAGCGTGCCGGATGTGCGCCTGTCGGCGCCAAAGATCAGCCGTGCAAGCTCGGTGCGGCCGGAGCCGACCAGACCCGCCAACGCCAGCACCTCGCCCTTGTGCAGGTCGAATGAGCAGTTCTTCAGGAGACGGCCGTCGGACATGCCGCGCACCGAGAGTGCCACCGCGCGCTTTTCGTCCGGCGGCCTATGGTCCTTCTTGTAGAAGGCGGACAGATCGCGGCCGACCATCATCGATACCAGGCGCGAGGCGCTGAGCTCGGCCCGCCCGAGCGTGCCGACATAACCGCTGTCGCGCAGCACGCTGACGCGGTCGGCAAGCTGGTAGACCTCTTCCATGCGGTGACTGATGTAGATGATGGCGATGCCTTGCGATTTTAGCGTCGCAATGACCTCGAACAGCCGGTCGGTCTCGCGCGAGGTCAGTGAAGTCGTCGGCTCATCCATGACGATGATGCGCGCATTGGTCGACAGCGCGCGGGCGATCTCGACCAGTTGGCGCTCGCCAAGCGACAGGCTGGAGACCACGTCGCGGGCCGAGAAGGAGACGCCGAGACGCGCGATGATCTCCGTGGCCCGCCGGGTGCACTGGTCACGGTCGACGATGCCGAAACGGCGTGGTTCGTTGCCGAGGAAGATGTTTTGCGCCACCGTCAGATTGGGCGCCAGCGACAGCTCCTGATAGATCACCGCGACGCCGCTGGCGCGCGCCTTGATCGGATCGCCGGTCACGGCGGGCATGCCGTCGATCAGGATCTCGCCGCCGGCATCCGGCCGATAGGCGCCTGAAAGCACCTTCATTAGCGTTGATTTTCCGGCGCCGTTCTCGCCCATCAATGCATGCAATTCGCCGGCATGGACGCTGAGCGAGACATCCTGCAAGGCGCGGATCGCACCGAATGTCTTGGAGATGTGCCGCATTTCCAGCACCGGCTGGCGCGCCGTCTCGACTTTGGCAGCCGCGCTCATCGCGCGCCTCCCGCCGCCGCACCGGCGATGCCCCGATCCATAGCGAAGGCATGCCAATCATCGCGATAGGACGCCAATCCAGTGAAACGCGATGCGTGCACCGGCTCCGGAACCTCGGCGGCAAATTCGCGCCCGACACTCTCGAAGGCAAGCGCCGCGGCACCCGTGGCGCTGCCTTCCAGCGTGGCGCCTTGCAGGAAGGCCTGGCTGGGGCGCAACTGCGCCAGCAGGCTGGCGAGCAAACCGCCAGCGTTCAGCCCACCATCGACGATCACGGTGTTTTGCGAATGGATCAGGTCGAGCGACAGATCGACCATCAGCGCGACATAAAGCAAAGCCACGGCCGCCCGTTCCTCGGCATCGGGCGTGCGGCCGACCAGCAGGCCGGACGGGCCGGCCATCGGCCCGCCCGGCGCGAAGCTGGGCAGCGCCATGATACCGGCGTCGATCACTCGTTGTATCGCGGACAGGCCGATTTCGCCGTGCCAGCCGCCGCTGATGGTTGCGAATTCGCGTCCGCCCATGAAGCGGATAGTCGGCACCGGACCGCCATCGACATCGACATTGACCAGCATGTCGCGATCCTGGTCGAGCGCGTCGAGCGGGCAGTCGGGATTGAGCACGACGACCCAGGTGCCGGTCGAAACGACGGTGACCGGGCCGAGCTCTTGCCGGCGATAGGCATGCAGCGCCGCATTCGAGTCATGGACGCCATTGTGGATGCCGACTGGCCGCGCCGAACCTCCGAGGTGCCGTTCGCCGATCACGGCGCCGGCGCGCTCGAAGGAAGGCATCCGGTCACGCCAGCCCTGGGCATCGACCAGCGAGGAAAAGTCTTGGCTACGCGGCGCCCACAGATGCGAGTGGCAGCCGAGATAGGACACTTCCGAGACCGCCCGCCCGCCAAGGCGCCAGCTCCAATATTGCGGATAGCCGAGGATCGATTTCGCCGCAGCGAACGCGCCGGGATCGACCTCCTGCAGCCACAGCATGTGGCGGCCGTAGTTGAAGCCGAGCGGCAGTCGCGGCGAGAAGGTTTCGGCAAAATCCGGAATGCGGCGATCGATCCGCGCGGCAATCTCGGCCGGCGGCTCCTGCTCGTAGTCGAGGATCGGATGTGTGAGCGCCGTCTCGTCGATCAAGGCAAAGGTGCAGCCATGGCCCGACACCATCAGCCCCTCGACACCGTGGCTGCCGACCGCATCGGCGACGGCATTGAGCGCCCAATCGTGGAGCGTTGCCTCGTCGAGCACGCTGAAGCCACCCTGGGGCACCCAGTTCGGCTGTGTCCGGCGCTCGTCGAGAATGCGTCCGTCCTGATCGAAGACGAACAGCTTCGAATTGGTCTTGCCGAAATCGAGAACCGCCACCTTCACTGCATGGCTCCCGAGGATGAGGCTATCCGCACCATGACGCCGGCATCTTCCAGCATGCGCGCGTCGGTGTCGGAGAGGCCGTCGTCGGTGACCAGCGTCCCGATGCGGGAAAGCGGCAGAGCGACGTTGCGTGCATGGATCGACAATTTGCGGCTGTCGGCCAGCACCACGATCTGGTCGGCGCAGAGGCTGAGGTCGACGATGGAGCGCACCAGCAACGGATGCGATTCCAGCACGCCTTCCTGGCCAATGCCTTGCGCGCCGAGGAAGAATTTCGAGCCGTAGAAGGGCACGGGCTGGATGAGCGAATGGATGATGCCGGGTTCGCGGTGCAGGTCGCCGCCGGCAACGGTCAGGCTGCAATGGCCGTGGTCGCTCAGATAGGCCGCCAGCGGCATCGAGTTGGTGTAGAGGCGGATGTTGCGCTCAGCGAGCTTGACGCCGAGATGGAAGCAGGTCGAACCGCCATGCACGATGACTGCATCGCCGTCCCGCACCATCGTCGCGGCAAGGGCGGCGATCTGCCGCTTGGCCTCGACCGCTAGGTCCCGGTTCTCGTCATAGGGCCTCGCATAGGCGACACCTGCCTGGGAAGCACCGTCAAGCGCCGAGATGCCGCCATAGACCTTTCGCGCCTCGCCGGCTTCATCGATCCTGTCGATGTCGCGCCTGACCGTCGCGGCGGAAACGCCGAGCCGCTCCTGAAGCTCGCGCACCGAGGCGAACGGGCGATCCCGCAGCAGTTCAACGATCTGACGCTGGCGGCCGGAGTCGCTCACTCTTTCCTCCCGAGTGCCTTTTTCCGTGGCAATTGGCGCAACTTACTCAACATTAGGCGGATTGCAAGCGGGTTTTGATGATAGTAGATCACTATTGACGTAGATCACTCGTATCTGCGATATCAGCGCCAATTCGACCCGGCAACGGGATTTCGCGCAGGACACGGCCGAGCCGTTGGAGGAAAAGCGCCATGGCAACCCAAGCTGACGCGAAGGAACTGGCGGCCTTGCGGGCGCTTTCGGCCAGCATCGGGCGAAGCCCGCACCTGACCCAGGCGGCAGGCGGCAACACTTCGCTGAAAGCCGGCGATACGCTATGGATCAAGGCCTCCGGCACATGGCTGAAGGATGCGCTCAGCGACGACATCATGGTGCCGGTGGCCATGGCGCCGCTGCTCAAGGCTGTCGAACAGCGCGACCGCGCCGCCGACCAGCCGCAGGGTTTCACCATCGCGGCGCTCAACCCGCGCGGCCTGCGCCCGTCGATCGAGACCACGGTCCACGCCCTTATGCCGCAGCGCGTCGTTCTGCATGTCCACTGCGTCGACACCATCTCGCTTGCCGTGCAAGCCGATGGTGAGGCCGAGGTCGCCAGGCGGCTCGATGGCATCGAATGGGCCTATGTACCCTATTTCCGGCCAGGCCTGCCGCTTGCCCGCGGCATTGCCGAGAAGCTTCGACCTGATGTCGACGTGCTGGTTCTTGGCAATCACGGGCTGGTCGTCGCCGCAGAAACCGTCGCCGGGGCGGAGCTTCTGCTACGCCGAGTCAGGTCCCTGCTGGCCCGGCCGGCGCGCGCGACCGCGCCGCCCGACCTTGCCGCCTTGACGGTGCTTGCCGGCGACAGCGGCTACAGGTTGCCGGCCAATGTCGAAGCGCATGCGGTCGCGCTCGACCCGGAGAGCCGCCGCATGGCGGAGGGCGGCAGCCTCTATCCGGACCACGTCATCTTCCTGGGCCCGGGTTCCGTCGTGGCGGGGCCTGGCGAGACCGCGGCGGATGTCGTCGCGCGGCTGGGCACGGCGCCGGCGGCGATCCTGTTTCCCGGCGCTGGCGTACTGATGCGCGGCGATGCCAGTGCCGGAGCCGACGCCATGCAACGCTGCCTCGCCGACGTGACGGCGCGCATCGACGTCGCGGCGCGGCTGAACTATCTCACCGCCGCCGAGAACAACGAGCTGATCAACTGGGACGCCGAGCAGTATCGCCAAAAACTCAACGCGGCCGGCGGAGCATGATCCCGAAAAGGACCGATGCCATGATGCCACTTGCCATAGGCATCGACATCGGCACGTCGGGTGCGCGCGCCGTGGCGATGCGTCCGGATTTCTCCATTGCCGGGCATTCGGCTGTTCCGCTCGACAGGTTCGGCCCAAACCCCCGCGATCCCGCCGTGTGGTGGTCGACGGCTGGCGCAGCGCTGACGGAACTGCTTTCCGGCATCGATCGTGCAGCGGTCCGCGCCATCGCCGTCGACGGCACGTCGGGCACGCTGCTGCCGATCGATGGCGCCGGGCGACCGCTGGCCGAGCCGCTGATGTACAACGACAAGGTCACCGATGACGACATCCTGGCCGCGATCATCCGCGAGGCGCCGGGTGGAAGTGCTGCGCATGGCCCAACATCAGGGCTTGCCAAGGCGCTCCAGTTTCAGCGCCTGTCCGGCGTCGCGAAGATGCTGCACCAGGCTGACTGGATCGCCGGAAACCTCTCCGGCCGCTTCGATGTCAGCGATGAGAACAATGCCCTGAAGACAGGCTATGATGTCGAAGTCCGCCGTTGGCCGGATTGGATCGCAGCGACCGGCATGCGCATGGAGTTGCTGCCGCGCGTCGTCGAACCGGGCGATGTCACCGGCGCCCTCACCGCTGCCACCGCGGACCTGTTCGGCTTGCCGCGCGACGTGGCCGTTGTCGCCGGCACCACGGATGGCTGCGCCTCGTTCCTGGCAACCGGCGCAGCGACCATCGGCGATGGCGTCACCGCGCTGGGGTCCTCGCTGACCATCAAGATCCTGTCCGATCGGCCGATCTCGGCGCCGCGCTTCGGCATCTACAGCCATCGGCTCGGCAATGCCTGGCTGGCCGGCGGCGCGTCGAATTCCGGCGGCAAGGTGCTGGCCCAGCATTTTCCGCTCGCGCGGATCATCGAACTCAGCGCGGCGATCGACCCCACGACCACGACCGGCCTCGACTACTACCCGCTCAGCACCGTTGGCGAGCGCTTCCCGATCGCCGATCCGGCGCTGCCGCCACGCCTTGTGCCCCGTCCAACGGACGACGCCGACTATCTCCAGGCGATGTTCGAGGGCATCGCCGCGATCGAAGCACTCGGCTATGACAGGCTTGCCGAACTCGGCGCTCCTGCGCTGACATCGGTCAGGAGCGTCGGCGGTGGCGCGGCAAACCCGGCCTGGACTGCGATCCGGCAGCGCAAGTTGGGCGTCGATTTCCTGCCCGTGCTTTCCGACGAAGCCGCCGCCGGCACAGCGCGGCTGGCGCTGAAGGGCGCAAGTCAAGCGGGGCTTCTGTGAGCGTGAAACGGATCGAACGTCTGGACGGCATCGGGCCGCTGGCAGAACGCTACGAAGTGTTGCTGCTCGACCAGTTTGGGGTGCTGCATGACGGCACATGGCCCTATCCGGGCGCGGTGGCGGCCCTGCGGGCTCTGAAGCACGCCGGCAAGACCGTGGTGCTGATTTCCAATTCCGGCAAGCGGGCGCAGCCCAATGAAAGCCGGCTGTTAAAACTCGGCTTCGAACCGGGAAGCTGGGACCATTTTGTCTCCTCCGGAGAGGTCGCGTGGCGATCCTTTCATGACATGGCGGCATCGGGAGAGCTGCGCCCGGGGACAAAATGCCTGCTGATCAGCCGCGACGACGATCGCACGGCCATCGAGGGCCTGCCTTTTATGCTGACCGAGGCAGGCGAAGACGCCGAACTGGTGCTGATCTCGGCCAGCGAGGGTGACCGCTACGACCTCGACCATTACCGCCACCTGCTCGAGCCGGCAGCGGCGCGGCGGGTGCCATGCTTCTGCACCAACCCTGACTCCGTCATGCTGACATCCCTCGGCCCACGCTTCGGCGCCGGCAGGTTGGCGGACCTCTATGAGAGCCTGGGCGGCAACGTCACCCGCATCGGCAAGCCCTACAGGGCGATTTTCGACGCGGCACTGGCGCTGGCAGGCGAGCCGGACCGCGGCACCGTGGTCTGCATCGGCGACAGCGTCGAGCACGACATATCAGGAGGAAACAGCGCCGGCGTCGCCACGGCGCTGGTGCTCAGTGGAATACTGGCGGGCACACCGGATCTCGCCGCCGTTTTCGACGAACAGCAGGCGTGGCCGGACTATATTACGGACAGCTTCAGCTTCCGCTGACCGCTTCCAGCATGCGCCGTGCGCTTTCCTCGTCAGTGATCAGGATCGTTGGCGCGATCAGGGTCATGGCGCCGAGCAGCGCCTCGGTCTTCTCCGCACCGCCCGAGGTGAGGATGCGGATCGGCGCCTTGCGCAGACGGTCGACGTCCACCGACATCACATGGCTGTTGACGGGATGGTCGACCAAATCGCCATTGCGGTCGAAGAAATGGAACAGCAGGTCGCCAACGGCGCCACGCGCAAGCAGGGCCTCCCGATCCGCTTCCTTGAGAAAGCCGCCCAGAGAGAAGGTCGTGGCCGAGGCGATGCCGCCGACGCTCAGCAGAACGGCATCGAGCACGTTGGCCATCTCAAAAACCTCCTGCAGGCCGCAGCGCTCGACCAGCGCGATCTTGGTCTCGACGCTGTCGACTACCGCCGGCGTCGGGATCAGATAGCCGTCACCCTGGAAGATCTGGGCGAAGCGCCAGGCGAACTCTGCCGGGTTGTAGCGCCGCACGACGCCGACACCGCCAAGCAGCGAAATGACCTTGAAGTCGGTGAGCGACTTGGCACTGATGAAGGGCAGACTCGAGAACAGCGTCCGGCCCCAGCCGACGCCGACGCGCATGCCGGACTTCATCGTATCTGACAGGAAGCTGCCGGTCTTGGCGCTGATCGCCTGGACCGGGTCGGCATTGGGCGCGGAAAGCGGTGCCACCAGCGCCTGTTGCAAGCCGAACGTCTTTTCCAGGGCGCGCTCCAGCCGCACGATCTCCGACAATTCGCTCTCAATGCTGATTTTGACTTCATTGCGTGCGCGGGCATCCGCCAGCATGCGCACGATGGTGACGCGGCCGACGCCGAGCACATCGGCGATCTCGTTCTGCGTCATCTGCTCGACGAAATACATCCAGGCGGCGCGGATCCTGAGGCGATCGGTCCGGCTCTCGCCGGCGACCTGCTCGGTTGCCTCGCCGCGGCCGTCGCCGTTTTCACCCTGTCGTCGCCTGCCCACGCGTGTCTCTCCCCCCTGCGGCGAAGGACGAGCGCGCCGTCGCCGATTCTGCATGCTGGTCTAGTATCGCCTATTGATCTACCAATCGATAGGAACAATGTAGAGGTGGTGGCCACTCGCTGTTGGTGGCCATCCGCAGCAATTTCGAGGCGATCCGCCATGCTCCGACAAATCTCCGAAGATGTCCGCGTCAACCTGAAGGACCGGCTGCGGGAAGTCCGCGATGCCATCCGCCAGAGCCGCCATGACGGCAGCGGCGACGCCAGTATTCTGCGCGAGGCAACCAGCCATCTGCCGTCGTTTCCGGGCAAGGGCATCGAAGACCTGCTCAGCCATGCCGCGAGTGCAGTCGACGAAGCGCTGTCGATCGCTGAATCCTTCGTCCCGCACGAGCGCCCGATAAAGGTGGACGGCACAACCGTGAAGGGCCTCGGCACCTATTTCCCGGTCGGCAACGAGGATCGCCAGCTGAGCGCGGAGCGCCTGTTCCGGCGCGATATGTACTATCTGACCAAGGCGGTGCTTGCCGGCCTGAATATCGACAATGCCCGCATCCACGAAGCTGATTTTGCCGCCGTCCATGCCACGATGCGCAAGCGGCATGGCGACCTTTTGGCCGCATTGGCCGCGCCGGGCGCCGGATTGCAGGCGATCGCGGCCATTTGTTCGGCGCTGCTGGTCGAGTGCCTCAACCAGCGTCCCGTTCGCTTTGCCGAGACCGCGCCGGAAACGTCGGCGCGGGCGAGCGGCCAAGCGCTCGACATAAGCTGCCTGGCGCCGCTCGTCTTGGCCTGCGGCCTGGCAACCACCGGCAGGGACGGTTCGCCGGAACCTGATATGCTGGAGATCGCGATCTTGGCAGCCGATATTCGCCGCGACCGTATCGTTCAGGCCTGCGCCATGGCGAACCCGATCGCCGAACTGACATCCGTTTTCGCCACCTTGCTTGCCCATTTGCCGTAATTGTCGAGACTCCGGCTAGCCTTCCGCCGCCATCGCCATGATCGCCTTCTTGGCGCGCTGGATCGAAGCCGGGCTCATCGATAGCTCGGTCAGCCCCATCCCCACGAAGGTGGCGATAAGGTCGGGACGACCGGCCGCCTCACCGCACATGCCGACCATGATGCCGGCGGCGACGCCGGCTTTGGCCGTCATTTCAATTGCCGACATGACCGCCGGATTGGTGACGTCGTTGAGCTTGGCCACGGTCGGGTTGAGCCGGTCGGCGGCCATGATGTACTGAGTGAGATCATTGGTGCCGATCGAGAAGAAAGTGACCTCCCTGGCCAGCGCCGGGGCGATCAGCACGGCGGCCGGAGTCTCGATCATCACGCCGAGATCGAACGCCGCGTGCGGCACACCCTCGGCCTTCAGTTCGGCGGCGCATTCATCGACCAGAACACGCGTCTGCCTGACCTCGCCGATATCGGAGACCATCGGCAACATCACCTTGATGTTGCCGTGCACGGCCGCCCGCAGCAGCGCCCGCAGCTGGCGCTTGAAGATGTCGGGCCGGTCGAGGCACATGCGAATGCCTCGCCAGCCCAAGAAGGGGTTTTCCTCGTCGGGAAATTCGATGCCGACAATCGGCTTGTCGCCGCCAATGTCGAGCGTCCGCACGATGACCGGATATGGCGAGAATGCCTTGGCCAGCGCCGCGTAGGTCTCCGCCTGCATGTCTTCGGAGGGAAGGTGCATGTGGCGCATGAACAGAAGCTCGGTGCGGAACAGGCCGATGCCCATCGCGCCGGCCTCCTGTGCTGCCTCGATTTCCTCCAGCGAGCCGATATTGGCCGCGACCTCGATGATCCTGCCGTCGGCGAGTTTCGGCGTCACCGTCTTGAAGACGGTCAACCCGGCGCGCTCTTTTGCCGCCGCTTCGACGCGGCCGGCGAAATCGGCGCGGGTCGCCTCGTCGGGGTCGATGATCACATGGCCATTGTTGCCGTCGAGCGCGACTTCTCGCGCGGTGCGCAAGGCATTGACATGGTCGCCGAGGCCGAGCACCGCCGGAATGCCGTGCGAGCGGGCGATAATGGCGATGTGAGAGGTCGCGCCGCCATGGCCGCATATCACGCCGCCGATGCGCTTCAGCGGCGCGCGCGCCAGATCCCAGGCACCGATGTCATCGGCAATCAGGATAGCTCCCTGAGGGATGTTCTCGAGGCTGACATCGTCCTGTCCAAGCAGCACCAGGCAGATCTGCCGGCCGACCGCGTGGACGTCATCCGCCCGTGCGTTGAGATAGTGATCATCGACAGCGCTGAAATCGGCGGCGATGGTGGACGCCGCCGTGATGACAGCCGAAATCGCGTCGTTGCCGCCCCTGATCAGGCTTTCGGCCTCGCCGGTCAGGCTGGCGTCGGCGGCGATGTCACGGAGCGCGGCGACGATGCCGCGGTCTCCAGCCGACAGGCTGTCCTGCGCCAGCGCATGGTCCATGCGCGTCTGGACTGCGGCGACAGCGGCGCGGAACCTGTCGATCTCGCCGGCAATCTCCTCGGCCTGCAACACGCGGCCCTGCCCGGCGATATCAGGCGGGAAATGCGCAAAGGCCGGGCCGATGGCGAAGCCTTCGCTCGCGGCCACACCACGCAAGCCGGTTGCAGCTCGAGGTGACGCCGGTGCGGATTCGGTTGCGGGCTTGACCGCCGGCTTCGGCCCGGTATCGCCGGTCGGCTGGTGTTCCTCATCCTCGAGACCGGCCCTCGGATTTTCCAGATAGCCGATCAACGCCTCGATGGCCTCGATGGCGTCGGCGCCATTGGCCCGAACGGTGACCTCCTGGTTCTCCTTGACCGCCAGCAGCATCAGCTTGACCGAGCTCTTGGCGCTCACCGCCTTGCCGTCCTTGACCAGCTCGACATCGGATTCGAAACCCTTGGCGAGCTTGACGAACCGCGTCGCGGGACGGGCGTGCAGACCTTCATGCACTCTGACGATGGTCGAGCGTTCCATGGCAAATACTCTGCTTTTCCTGGCGCTACCGCCAGATGGGTGACGGCGCGAATGCCGTCAGGCGGCGATGGTGATGATCGTACCGGTCTTCAGGGCGGCCACGAGCGCTTCCGGATCGACCGGCGATGCGCAGATTTCGCCTGGCCTCTCGGCCTCGGCGGCGCCGTTGAACGAGATTACGACATGGCCCATTTCCAACACCTTGCTCCATGCGCTGGCGCCGACCGCCGTTATGGAAGCTGAAACCGGGCCGAGGGTGATCGAAGCGCCCTTGGCGGGCGCTCCGTCACTTGGTCTCTGCTCGGTCTGATGGAGCACCGAAACCTCGGCAAGCTCCGGCGGCGAGCCATCCGCAAACAGGATGACCACGCCCGCTTCGGCGAGGTCCGCCACTTCGGGGCCGACGGAAGTGACCCGCGTTCTCAGAAGAACCGTCATATGGCGAACCTCATTTTCCAACTATCTTTAGAACACGATCAGGCTGACGACCCAGGCGATCAGCACCGAGACCGGGCCCATGATCTGGCGACTGATCAGCACCGCCGGAACACCGATCTCGATCGTCTTCGGCTTCGCCTCGCCGAGCGCCAGGCCGACGGGGACAAAATCACAGCCGACCTGGGTATTGTAGGCAAACAGCGCCGGCAGCGCCATCGCAGGCGAAATCGTGCCGTTGGCGATCTGCGGGCCGATGATGGCGACGCCGATGACCTGCGCGATGACAGCGCCTGGCCCGAGGATGGGCGACAGGAACGGCAAGCCGCAGATCGCCGAGATGATCAGCAGGCCGACGATGTTGTTGGCCAGCGGCCCCATCGGCTGTGCCAGCACATCGCCGATGCCGGTGTACAGGATCAGACCGATGAGCATGGTCACGAAGGCCATGAACGGCAGCACGTTGCGGATGACCTGATCGATGGTGCGGCGCCCGGCATTGAAGAAGATACCGACGATACGCCCCATGACGCGGCCTATCGAGCTGATGAGGCCGATCAGCCCACCCTCGCTTGGCAGCGGCTGTGGTACTGCAGTGGCATTGCTATTGCTCGAACCCATCGCTGCTGCTCCCCCTGCAGTGGTGACCGTTTCGGATCCGTCCGCCATTTTGATGTTGGCCGGCTTTACGCCCGAAACGTAGATGTCTTCGGTGATGAACTGGGCCAGCGGCCCGGATTGACCGACCGGCGTCAGGTTGACGGTCGGAATGCGCTTGCGCGGATAGACGCCGCAGCGTGCGGTGCCGCCGCAGTCGACGACCACGACCGCCATCTCGCTTTCGATCGGCGGCGCCCTGAAGCCGTCGACGGCTTCGGCACCGGTCATGTCGGCGATGAGCTGCGCCACCGGGTGAATGCCGCCGCCAGTCACCGAAACAACCTTGCTTCGTTGTGCGGTCGGCTCGATGACCAGTGGGCCGCCCCAGCCGGTCTTGCCTTGGGAAATCTGTACGGCTTTGTATATCTTGTCCATGATGTCCTCCCCGCCCTTACAGCTCGACGCCCTGGCGGCGCGCCATGATGGAAGTGATGCGTTCGGTCAGCATGCCCTTCAGCAGGATGACGACGAGACCGACGATGGCGTACCAGATCGCCACCTTGACGTGGTAACCGGCGACGACGGCGCCCTTCTTTTCCAGCTCCAGCAGAGCGACGAGAATGCCGCCCCAGACGAAATATTCGCCGGGATTGATATGCGGGAACAGGCCGAGCGGCGGGTGAACATAGGAAACGGCCGCGTCATAGAAGGCCGGCTTGTGCTTTTCTTCCAAGAACGATCCGAACGTGTAGGCCATCGGATTGGTGAGGAAGAACACCGCCAGCAGCGGCAACAGCGTGTAGCGCGTCAGTGCGACCCGACCGGCGCCCCGCGCCAGACCGTGCACGCGCTCTTCGCCGACCAGTTCGGTGACGGCGTAGAAGGCCGTCATCAGCACCACCAGCGTCGGAATGATGCCGGTGACGAAGCCGGCGAACACCTCGCCGCCCTTCTGGAAGATACCGATGAAATACTTGCCGATCGCGGTGAGCCAGCCGAGTTGCTCTTCCTGCTGGACGTCCTTCAGCTTTTCCTTGAACTGATCGACGGTGATCGGTCCACTGTCCGCTTGCGCAAGGACAACGAGGTGATCGGAAGCATGCTCGGCGGCGAGCTTGCCATGCAATGCAGCATCCGAGACCATGGCACCTGCGACATGCAGATTGTGCACCGCCATGTCGGCATGCTGCGCCAACAACGAAAATACAGACATTTCTCCTCCTTATGCCACCCGCCGGTTCATTCCAGTCGGTGCGCGGCGTCCTCTGTCCCTTTGATTTAGAGGTGGATTCAGATTCAGGTCGATCCGACCTGAAAATCATCCGTCCTCTAGGCCCTTGCTATGTTCAAGCCGGACAGACCCGGCTTCTTCCCCGGCTCCGACCGTGTTTTGTCGATCTGTTCGATCGCCCGTTTCACGGCCTCGGCCACACCGGATTCCCCCTCCCCCATGATTGCAGGGTTGGACCGGAGTCGATCGAGGGGAACGCCCTCGAACTCTTCATGTCTTTTGAATTTGGTGAACACGGAACGGCCGCTCATCACCATCAGGCGGCGTACGACCAGATCGGGTGTCACCACGACAAGCGCGATGGTACCCTTGGCCAATCGACCGCGAAAATTGCCGGCTCCGACGAAGCCATCCTTGTACTGATCGGTGACGCCCCTGAACACATCCGAATAGTGTCGCATCTGCAGCCAGACGCCGAGCGATTGCAGCGCCCACACAATAACCAGCAGAAGCAGTCCCCACTGCCAAATCGCCATTCGGTTCTCCTCCCGAAGCCTCAGTTGACCGCACATTGGACCGGCACGTGACAACAGCAAAGTGAGAACATTTGTTTCCGAGAATGTCAATATGTATGATATTGACCATATCTGCGGTCATCCACAGGAACGCTGACAGATTTCAGCGACGGCGCCATTGTGCTACCCTAACGAGGAAACAGGATACGAGGAATATGGATCTGCCCTTCAGGGACGAACTGGCCTTGATGCCCGACCTTCGGCATCGATTGCGGCAGCTGCGCTGGTTCCGTGCCACGTTCCGCGGCAGCGCCAAGGTGGTCTCGGACACGTTCGGCGTTCGCTTCGAGATCGATGAGGCCAAGCTCACCAGGGCTTTTCTCGACTGGGTCGAGATCATGGAGGCGCAGAAGCGCTTCGCCGCGATCGATCGCGCCGACTTCATCGTCTTTGCCGCCGGCCTGGTGCTGCGCGAGTTGATCAAACAGGCGCCGGCCAGGGAAATCTCCGGCCTTACCCAGCTGATCGAGACGGAAACGAATGCCGGCACGCTGGAAATCGTCCGCTTCTGGCCGGAAGGATTCCTCTATACCAATTACTGCGTCTCGGCGATTTCGGCGATCCACGAGCAAGAATTCGGCACGGCGCCCAGCATCGATAAATGCGCAGACGATCTGCGCACCTGGTGGTCCTATCGCGAGAACGTGACCGAGATGCCGGCCTACGCGGTTGCCTTCCTCGACCGCTTCCTCGGTGCCGAGCCGAACTGGATAACGCCGGATCGCGCACAGTCCCGGCAAGCCATGCAACGGGCGCTCGGGACTTCGCGTGCGAGCGATGCGCTGCGCCAGCTTTGAGCTGCCGGCTTGTGGCCCAAAACACCCGCCCTATTGAACGTTTGTTTTTTTGCCGATAGCGATGTGCGGAATTGACTCGATGGAGAAGCGCGTGGCGCGACCAAGGCCTATTATTTTCGATTGCGACGGCGTCCTCGTCGACAGCGAGCCTCTGGCCGCCCGGGCCTATGAGCGTGTCTATGAAAAGCACGGCATGTCCGGCGTCAACACCGGCATCATCGCCCAGTGCATCGGCATGAAGCAGTCCGACATCATCGCCAAGATCAGGGATTTGACCGGCCACCAGTTTCCGGCGGCGGCGGACGGCGACATCTGGGCCGAGACCAAGGTCCTGTTCTCCGAGGAATTGAACCCGACAGCGGGAATAGCCGCCTTTCTGGAGACGCTTGGGGGTGATCGCTGCGTTGCCTCATCCTCCTCCGTCGAGCGCATAAATCACAGCTTGGCCGTGACCGGACTGGCGCGGTTTTTCGGCGATGCGATCTACAGCTCCTCCATGGTCAAGAATGGCAAGCCCGCGCCGGACATTTTTCTGTTCGCCGCCGACAAGATGAGCGCCAATCCCGCCGACTGCATCGTCATCGAGGATTCGCCCTTCGGCATCCAGGGCGCGGTCGCCGCCGGCATGACAGCGATCGGCTATACCGGCGGCGGCCACACTTATACAGAGCACAGCGCGCGGCTGACGGCTGCCGGTGCCGATTTCGTATGCGCCGATTGGCATGAAGTTAGCCGGCAATTGGCTGGGTTTGGTGTGCCGGCCTAGCTCTTAGCGAACAGGCAGTCCAAGGCGGACCCATTGGTCGGCCGGGATCACTGGCCCGACACGGAAATTGAAAGACAAGACCCTCGTCGCATTGGTGTCGACCTCGCATCGGAAGCCAAGATGATACCAGGTGGTTGTCGTGCGGAAGGCGACATCCGGAGCGTCAAGGATATTGCCGGCCTTCAGCGGAACACTTGGGATCAACTCGGGAAAATATGAGGCATCCAGCAATTGCTGCTGCAACGCACTGGCGCAAAGTTTGGCAGCCCGCTTGCCGCGAGGCACTCCGGCCATCGAGCTTGTGGCCGACGCATCGCCGGTCGCGCCTTGCGAATAGAGTTTGCGAACACCCGGAAGCCCTGAATAGCGCCGCGATGCAGCGGCGACGTCTGCGGAACTTGGCCTGCTGGCGCTCTCGCTTGCGGACTTCGAGACCTTTGGCAGCTCGGGCTTCGGCGCATTTGTGGGTCTGGGATTCGGCGCTTCGACTGATGTCGGAAGCTCGATCTCACCGTCATCGGCGGCAGCAGCCAACGGTGTCGGTGACGCGGCTGCTTGCTTGCCATTGTCGTCCGCTTCCGGTTCCTGTTTGTCCGCCTGCTGCTTATCTACGTCTTTGGCCGAAGCTGGTTGCTTCTCCTGGGTGGGCTCGATCTCTTTCGCTGCTGGCTCCGCTGGGTCTGCCGAGGCGGTAACTTTGTCGTCTGTCTGCTTCGGCACGGCAGCCGGCTTCGGCTGTTCATCCTTGGCCGGCGAGGGCGAGTTGTCTTGAGCGCTGGCCCCATCCAGAGATTTCCTGGGGCCGCTATCCCTGTCGCCGAACTGAAAAACAGGCTTCAGAACCTCGATCGGCGAGGGCTTCGGCGGCTGTTTTTCCGCCGGAGTTGACTTTTCAATCTTCTGCTCGAGTGGTTTTTCAGCCTTCGGCTCCGGCAGCTTTTCGGCTTTGGGCTCCTTTGGCTGCGGTTTCGGCTTTGGCTGATCAGGAGGGGGCACGAGCGCGACATTGACCGCTTGCTCCTGCTGCGGCTGTTCTGGAGCCTTGGGCACGTTGTAGACCAGGAGCGCTGCGATGAGTGCATGCAGGATCATCGATGCGGGCAAACCCCACAGCAGATGCCGCCGTTCTCCTGTCTTGCCGTTCATCCTCATCGATGTGGAATGAAATCGCGGCAGGTTCAAGCATGGGCACAGGATTGGCGCAACTTAACCGCTGACAGGTTGGTGATCTGGATGACAACGCACAGGGGGTCGAGCCACCCCGGCGTTGGCGCGATTCCGAATCGGCTGGCTCTTCCGCCGGCTCGGTATCCCGTCCAGAAGCCGTTCGTCCAGGCGCGTTTCGCCAAACCAATTCAACCGATTGATGCTGACGAAGCCAGCGTCGATCGCCGCGATTTCGTCGCCAGGCTGGCTGGCATGGGTCGCGGCCGCGCGGAATAGTGATCACCGTGCGATTACCATCGCTGTCCACAATCTCGGCCTAGCAGGCGATCTTGTCGCGGCCGATGCGCGGCTGTTCCGCCGGCAGCGCGGTCGGCAGGTTGATGCTCAACCAATGGCCCTCCGTCGCCCAGTCGGCACGCGACTGCCACGGTGAGGCGATCAGCGTATCCAGCCACGGGTCACCGGCATCGGTGAAGTCAGGGTTCTTCACGCGCGAGAAAACAAGGCGTTCTGTTTGTGAGCCGGATTCGCAGGGCTACTACACCCCCGCCATGCATTAAACCAGCATGCCCATCGGGTTCTCGATCAATCGCTTGAAGGCGACCAGCAGTTCGGCACCCAGCGCACCGTCGACGGCACGATGGTCGGTCGATAGCGTCACCGACATCACGGTGGCGATCTTGATCTCGCCGTTCTTGACCACTGCCCGCTCCTCGCCGGCGCCGACCGCCAGGATCGTCGCATGCGGCGGATTGATGACGGCGGCAAAGTCCTTGATGCCGAACATGCCGAGATTGGACACCGCCGTGGTGCCGCCCTGGTACTCTTCCGGCTTCAGCTTGCGGCTGCGGGCGCGGCTGGCCAGATCCTTCATCTCGTTGGAAATGGTGGACAGGGTCTTTTCGTCCGCCTTGCGGATGATCGGCGTGATCAGCCCACCAGGGATCGACACGGCAACACCGACATCGGCATGCTTGTGCTTGACCATGGCGCTTTCCGTCCACGAGGCATTGGCATCCGGCACCGCCTTCAGCGCCATCGCCATCGCCTTGATGACCATGTCGTTGACCGACAGCTTGTAGAAGGGAGCATCACCCTTGTCGGTCTTCTTCACCGGCGCTGCCGCATTGATCTGCATACGCAGCGCCAGCAGCGCATCGAGTTCGCAGTCGAGCGTCAGGTAGAAATGCGGGATGGTGGTCTTGGCCTCGACCAGGCGCCGGGCGATGGTCTTGCGCATGTTGTCATGCGGGACGAGATCATAGGAGCCTTGCTCGAACAGGCGCAGAACGTCCCCCTCCCCCTTGAGGGGAGGGTGGCCGGCCAAAGGCCGGTCGGGTGGGGTCGGCTCGACTTGGCTCGGCGCAAAGGAGGTGCCTTCTGAGAGGACCCCCTCCGTCCGCTTCGCGGACACCTCCCCGTCGAGGGGGGAGGAAAGTGCCTCATCGATATCTGCTTTGACGACGCGACCGTATGGACCTGTGCCGGATATGCCGGAGAGGTTCAGGCCTGCCTCGCGAGCCAAGCGCCGTGCCAAAGGTGTCGCGCGGGTTCCCCCCTCCCCCTTGAGGGGAGGGTGGCCGGCCAAAGGCCGGTCGGGTGGGGTCATCTCGGCAGTGCTCGGCGCCGAGACGGTGCCTCCTGGGGCAACCCCCTCTGTCGACTTCGTCGACATCTCCCCCTCAAGGGGGGAGATTGGCACATAGCTTTCATCCTCGGCATAAATCCAGGCAACAGCCGCGCCGACCGCAATATCGACGCCCTCCTTGCCGGTGACATCGCGCAGCACGCCGCTGGCCGGCGAGTCGATCTCCATCGCCGCCTTGTCGGTTTCGATCTCGAACAGCACATCACCCTTCTTGACGCGCGCGCCCTCCTCGGCGAACCAGCGCGAGATCTGTCCGGTCGCCATGTCCATGTCGACCTTGGGAAGAATGACTTCGGTCGGCATCGACTAGCGAACCCCCTTCACGAGGTCGCGCGCGGCGGTGATGATGTCCGGAACCTGCGGCACTGTGGCCTTTTCCAACTCCGGATTGTAGGGGATCGGCGTCTCAGCGCCGCCCAGCCGCACGATCGGCGCGTCGAGATAATCGAACGCCTCGCTTTCGGCGATCATGGCGCTGACCTCGGCGCCGATGCCCAACGTCTTCACAGCTTCGTAAACGCACATCAGCCGCGACGTCTTCTTGACGCTGTCGATGATGGTCTGCTTGTCCATCGGCCGAATGGTTCGCAGATCGACGATCTCGACGTCGATGCCTTCGCTCTCCAGCGCTGCAGCGGCGTCGAGCGCCTTCTGCACCATGATAGAGGTGGCGACGATGGTGAGATCCCGGCCCTCGCGACGGATATCGGCTTTGCCGATCGGCACGGTGTAATAGCCTTCAGGCACCGGGCCCTTCACCTTGTAGAGCAGCTTGTGCTCAAAGATCATCACCGGATCGGGATCCGCGACAGCCGCCAGCAGCATGCCTTTAGCATCGTAGGGCGTTGCCGGCTGGATGACTTTCAGGCCCGGCACATGGCCGAGCCAGGCTTCGAGGCTCTGGCTGTGCTGGGCCGCCGCGCCGGTGCCGGAGCCGGCGGGAAAGCGCATCACCACCGGCACCGAGACCTCGCCGCCCAGCATGAAGCGCATCTTGGCCGCCTGGTTGACGATCTGCTCCATGGCCAGGGTGGCGAAATCGGAAAACTGGAATTCGAAGATCGGCCGCATGCCGGTGAGGGCAGCACCCACCGCGACGCCAGCGCCACCCAATTCGGAAATCGGCGTGTCGATCACCCGTGAAGTGCCGAAGCGCTCGACCAGATCGCCGGTCACCTGGAAGGCGCCGCCATAGACACCGATATCCTCGCCCATCAGGAAGACGCGTTCGTCCATGGCCATGGCGATCGCCATGGCCTCCTGGATCGCCTGGGCGTAGCTCAGTTCACGCACCATCGCGTCCATTACGCCTGCTCCGTGTAGACATAGTCCCCGGTGTCGCGAACGTCCGGCGACGGGCTCGCCTTGGCGAACTCGATGCCGTCGGCGATCTCCTGCGACACCGCTCCACGGATGGCCTCGATACCCTTGTCGTCGATGAAGCCGAATTCCCTGAGCTCGCTCTCGAACAGCGTGATCGGATCTCGGTTCGACATCCAGTCCTCGATCTCCTCCTTGGTGCGATAGCGGTTGCGGTCGCTCTTGGAATGGCCGCGATGGCGATAGGTCTTGGATTCGATCAGCGTCGGCCCCTCGCCCGCGCGGGCTCGGGCGACGGCCTGATGAGACGCCTCGGCGACCTCGGAGAAAATGTTGCCATCGACGATGACGCCCGGCATCGAATAGGCGGCGGCGCGCTCGGCGATGTTCTTGACCGCGGTCGAGCGGGCCGTCGATGTCGACATGCCGTAGCCATTGTTCTCGCAGACGAAGATCACCGGCAGCTTCCAGATCGCCGCCATGTTGAGTGCCTCGTGGAAGGCGCCTTCATTGTTGGCGCCGTCGCCGAAGAACGAGACCACGACCTTGCCCGTCTTCATCATCTTGGAGGATAGCCCGGCGCCGACGGCGATCGGAATGCCGCCGCCGACGATGCCGTTGGCGCCGAGATTGCCCTTGGCGACGTCGGCGATGTGCATCGAGCCACCGCGTCCCTTGCAGTAGCCTGATGTCTTGCCGAAGAACTCGGCGAACATGCGCTTGACCTCGGCGCCCTTGGCGATGCAGTGGCCGTGGCCACGATGCGTCGAGGTGATCTGGTCATCCTCGGATAGAGGCATGCAGACGCCCATGGCGCTGGCTTCCTGGCCGATCGACAGATGCATGGTGCCGTGGATGAGGCCGCGCGTGTAGCACTCCTCCGCGCCCTCTTCGAAGCGGCGGATGAGGTACATCTTGTAGAGCACCTCCCTGAGCCGCTCGGCGCTGTACTGGCGATAGACGAAAGGCAGGTTGGCGCGACTATCAGTGACGGCTTTGCTGGCTCCTGCCATGATCACGCCTCCACGGACCCGTAGACGAGCTTGTCCTGGCGGGCGCGCAGTTCGGCGATCTTGGAGCCCGCTGCGGGAGCGGCGTTGGCATAGGTGATGAGTTCGCCCTTCTTGATCGACGCGGTGACCGAGCCGCCCTGCAGCAGGCCGCAGGGAATGGCCTTGGCCGCGCGCGCATCCGGCGTCGCCATGATCCAGGCGCGGTAGCAATATTCGCCGATCGCATCGAGTCTCTCGCCGGGCTTCATATCCTTCTTGGCCACCGCGCAGACCTCGGCCACGGGCTTCGCCAGCGGCACCATGTCGGCCTTGCCGTAGAGGACGACGCGGGCGCAGGTCAATGGCACCTCGAGTGAGGTCAGATGATAGGGACGGTGGAACGTGAAGTAGGGGCCTTTGCCCATCTTCAGATCTTCCATGCGCTCGGAGATTCGCGGATGCGACATGTCGGCGACGACGAAGACGCCGGGCGCGACGCCTTTGCCGATCGAATAATCGACGACGCCGACCTTCGACAGCAAGCCGCCATCCTTCTGGGGCACCAGGACCTTGGACAATTCGCCAAGCGTGGCAGTCGGGCCATGCATGCCTGGCTTGTCAGGCACCAGCCCCGTGGCATTGGCGATCGCCGCCATCTCGACCATGGTCTTCGAGCCGTCGACGAATTCGACCAGCATGCGGACATTCATGTGCCGGCGCCTGGCCTCTTCCTCATAGTCCGGGGGGATCGCATCGATGTTAAGCGGATTGTTCTTGCCCTTGCCGGCGGCAACAATCGGGTGCCCCATGGCCGAGACGAACTCGATCAGTTCCATACAGGAGGACGGCTCGTCGCCGGCACCCAGAGAATAGGTGACGCCAAGCCGGTCGGCCTCGCTCTTCAGATAGGCGCCGATGGTGACGTCGGCCTCTACATTCATCATCACCAGATGCTTGCCATGCTCCATGGCGCGCAGTCCGATCTCGGCGCCGACGGCGGGAACCCCGGTAGCGTCTATGACGACGTCGATGAGATCATTGTTGATGACAAGGCTGGCATCGCTGGTGACCGCCACCTTGCCGGCCTCCATTGCCGCCGTCATCGCCGAAGCGTTCGACACTTCGCGCGAATGCCCGGTTTCCTGGAAGGCGATATCCACCGCCTTGGTGGCGGCGGGCAGGTTCAGTTCGGAAATGGCGCCGATCTCGATGCCCGACATATGGGCGACGCGGGTGACGATGTCGGTTCCCATCTCGCCGGAGCCGATCAAGCCGATCCGGATAGGCTTGCCGGTCTTGGCGCGTTCCTCGAGATCGCGGGCAAGGCCCGTCAGCGAAACATTGGAAGCCATACCGCTTTCCTCCCATAATGCAGGCTCGTTCAATTGCCTGACGGGTATTGAACATATGTATTTGTGTCAAGACTAATGTCCAAAATTGCCGGCTTTTAGGTCACTTCCCCGCAATCCCCGCGGGACCGAAAAAGAGGCAGGGAATGGGCAGTTCAGCGGCCACCGCAAGCGAGGTGCGTCCACGACAAGCTGGACACGATGCGCAATCTGATCGCCGGTGATGGCGGTGTCGAGCACCTGACACCGCGATCGTCCTGCGCCGAGACATCGAGCGCGCCGCGAAGTGAGCGCGCTCGGCGCGCCTATCCAGCAATCTCCAGCAAGGACGATACCAGCAAGTCTCGCTCGCCTTTCGACAGGACATCCGAATCGAAGAGGTTCATGCTGCGCAATCCCTCGATGGCGAGATAGCAGACCAGCAGCGATTTGAGGTCGGGCGTTTCGCCCTTCAGCCGTTCGAAAAGCTGCCGCTTGAATGTCTTTATCGGCGTCATGAAATCGGGATCCTCGGCGATAGCCGAGAAGATCCAGGACGCGGACGGCCGTTTTTGCTCGCAATCATTGGCCGACAGCCTGATGTAGACGGCCAGCGGATTTTCGTCCTTGTCATTCGTGCGGGCGGTTTCCAGCGCCTGCTCAAACTCGCGCAGATAACCTTCGACCAGCCCCTGCATCAATTTGGCCTTGGTCGGAAAATTGTAGAGCAGCCCGCCCTTCGATACGCCGGCGCGACTGGCGACCGCTTCCAGCGACAGACTGCCTGGCCCGGACTCCCGTGCGACATCGGCCGCCGCAGCGAGAATTTTCTCGCGCGAGTTCTTTCTTCGGGCTCTCATGGCGCCTCCCATCGCAAGCTTAGGCCCAATTGACAAGACCGTCCAGACGGTACAGTAAGACCGCCGTTATTTGAAATCGGGACCCGCAGTCGATATGTGTCCCGATGTCCGCGCTTCGCGCCGGATTTCGACTAAGGGGACCTCCTTGCTCATGCGCATGCGCATACTCCGTATCTTTATCATCATCCTGGTCCTGGTCGTGCTTTTCGTCGTGGTCGGCGGCATCGTCGGCTTCAACTTCCTGCGCGACAACGGCATCAAGCAGTATTTCGCTTCGATGAAGCCGCCTGCCGCAACCGTTTCGACGACCATCGCCAAACCGTCGACCTGGACGCCGGGTATCGAGGCGATCGGTACGGTCAAGGCGGTGCGGGGCGTCGACCTGACGGTTGAGACCACCGGCATCGTCAAAAGCATCCTTTTCCACGCCAACCAGAAAGTGGCCGACAATGCCGTTCTGCTGCAGCTCGACGACGCCGTCGAGCGCGCCGATCTCGACGCACAGAAGGCACAGGCCGCGCTCGATCAGACATCGCTGGCCCGCGCCATCGAACTGACCAAGCGTGGCGTCGGCTCCGATTCGACGCTGGACACGGCGCGTGCGGCGGCCTCGGCCTCGGCGTCCCAGGTTACAAAACTGCAGGCCGTGCTCGATCAGAAGCAGCTGACGGCGCCTTTCGGCGGCACGGTGGGCATTCCCAAGATCGATATTGGCCAGTATCTGGCGCCCGGCACCGCCGTGGTGACGCTGCAGGATCTCGACACGATGCGGGTCGATTTCTCGGTTCCCGAACAGCAACTCCCGTTGCTCAAGATCGGCCAGACGGTTCGGTTGGGCTTCGGCGGTGAGGACAGGCCGTTTGCCGGTGCCATTCGCGGCATCGACCCGAAGATCGACTCGTCCAGCCGGCTGGTCAATATCAGGGCGGAAGTCGCCAATCCCGACGGCAAGCTGACACCTGGCCAGTTTGTGCAGGTGCGTGTCGAGCTGCCCGAAGAGCAGAACGTGCTGACGCTGCCGCAGACCGCGCTGACCACAAGCCTCTATGGCGACTACATCTTCGTGGTGCAGCCGGCGAAACCAGCCGAGGCGGCCCCGGCAGCGGCAGCCAAGCCGGAGGAAAAGCCCGCAGCGCCTGCAGCGGATAAATCGACGGAGGCCAAACCTGCAGACACCAAGCCAGCCGACGCCATGAAGCCGGCGGACAAGGCTGCCGATTCGGCCAAGCCAGCTACAGAAGGCGAAAAGCGTGCGCTGGTATTGTCGCAGGTGTTCGTCAAGCCGGGTCGCAACAATGCCGGCATGGTCGAGATCGTCCAGGGGCTGAAGGCTGGCGACGAGGTCGTCACCGCCGGTCAGAACCGCCTCTTCAACGGTATGTCCGTCGTTGTGGACAACACTGTCGACCCGACCAAATCGGCGAACAAGCAGGCCGACCAGCAATGAGCGTTTCCGATCTCTTCATTCGCCGTCCTGTCCTTTCGACGGTCCTTGCCTGCATGATCCTGCTCTTGGGTTTCCAGGGCATCTTCAACCTGTCGATCCGGCAGTATCCGAAGGTCGACGAGACCGCGATCACCATTACCACCGCCTATCCAGGCGCCAGCGCCGATCTGATCCAGGGCTTCATTTCCGCCCCGATCGCCCGCGCCGTCGCCTCGACCGAGAACATCGACTACGTCACCTCGTCCAGCCGCCCGTCCTCCAGCACCGTGACGGTGCAGATGAAGCTCGGCTCCAACCCTGACGTTGCACTGACCGAGGTGCTGTCCAAGGTCCAGGGCGTGCGCGGTACCTTGCCGGACGCCTCCAAGGACCCTGTCATCGTCAAGGGCACCGGCCAGCAGTTCGCGATGATGTACATCTCGATGCAGAATCCGAACATGACGAAAGAGCAGCTGACGGAGTACATCGAGCGCGTCATCAGGCCACGCATGTCGACGGTCGAAGGCGTCGCCGACGTGCAGATCTTCGGCGCCCAGGAATACTCGATGCGCGTCTGGATCGATCCGATCAAGCTCGCCGCGCGCGGCGTGACGGCCTCCGAACTGCTGACGGCGATCAACAATTCCAACTTCCTGTCGGCCCCCGGCAATACCGAGAACGAATACGTCGTCTCATCGATCACGGTGCGCTCGACATTGCAGACGCCGGAGGCGTTCGCCGAGCTGCCGCTGCGTTCGACCGACGGCAATGTGGTGCGGTTGCGCGACGTCGCGCGCGTCGAGCTCGGCGCCGAGAACACCGACACCAGGGTCAGCTTTAACGGCAAGCCCGGCACCTTCCTCGCCATCTTTCCGACGCCGGCAGCCAATCCGCTGACCACGGCGGCGGCGCTCACCAAGCTGGTGCCGGAGATTCAGGAGACTCTACCGAAGGGCATGACGATCGAGGTCGTCTACGACGCGACCGAACAGATCAGCGCCTCGATCGAAGAGGTGTTCAAGACCATCGCCGAGGCGGTTGCCATCGTCGTCGTTGTCATCCTTTTGTTCCTTGGCTCCTTCCGTTCGGTGATGATGCCGATCGTCACCATCCCGCTGTCGTTGATCGGCGTCTGTTTCCTTCTGTTTGCCGTCGGCTATTCGATCAATCTTCTGTCGCTGCTGGCCATGGTGCTGGCGATCGGCCTTGTCGTCGACGACGCCATCGTGGTGGTGGAGAACATCCATCGTCACATGGAAGAAGACAACATGCCACCGATGCAGGCCGCGTTCAGCGGTATGCGCGAAATAGCATCAGCCATCGTTGCCATGACCATGACGCTGGCAGCCGTGTTCGCGCCGCTGGCCTTCACCGGCGGCCTGACCGGCGCTCTGTTCCGTGAATTCGCGGTCACGCTCGCCGGCTCGGTGGTGCTGTCGGGCGTCATCGCCATAACCATCACCCCGATGATGTCGGCACGCCTCCTAAAATCCGGCACGCCGGGCCGTTTCCAGCGCATTGTCGACGGCGCCTTCGCACGCGTCGAGCATGTCTATGAACGGGCCGTCACCGGTTCGCTCAACTATCGCCCGTTGACGCTGATCATCGTGCTTGCGCTTGTCGGCGTAACCGGTTTCATGTTCACCAAGACCTCAACCGAGTTGGCGCCGGAAGAAGATCAGGGCTTTCTGCTGTCGATTGTGACAGGGCCACGTTATGCGACGTCCGATTACACCGAGACATACGTCAATCAGATCCTCGGTCTGGTGAAGGATATTCCCGAGACACGGGCGCAGTTCTCGGCTGTCGCCTTCGGCGGCACGACAAACAGCGCCTTTGTCGGCTATGCCTTCAAGGATTGGGCGGAACGCAAGCGCAATTCCAAGGAACTGCAGGCCGACATTACGGCCCGTATCGCCAAAGTCGCCGGCGTCGAGGCCTTCGTCTTCGCGCCGCCGACGCTGCCGGGCTCCGGCGGCGGCCTGCCGATTTCCATGGTGGTGCGATCGACTGGCGGTTCCCCGGAAGTGTACGAGGTGGCCGAGCAGATCAAGAAAAAGGCGCAAGCCTCCGGCCGCTTCATCGTCGTGCAGAATTCCATGGCCTATGACGCACCGGAAGTGACGGTGACCATCGACCGTGACCGCGCCGCGGCGCTGAACCTGCCGATCGCCGATATCGGTCGCACGCTGACACTGCTGGTCGGCGGCGCCGAAGTGGCGCAGTTCGACCGCGACTCCAACAGCTACGACATCATCCCGCAGGTGCCGCAGGAATTTCGCGACAACCCCGACAAGCTCGGCGAATACTTCGTGCGCAGCGTAACGGGCGAGATGGTCCCGCTGTCGGCGGTGGTCAAGATTGCGACCAATGCGGCGCCGGCGGCCATCGAGCAGTTCAACCAGCTGAATTCATCGACGATTTCAGCGCTTCCACTACCCGGCGTCACCACTGGCGACGGGCTGAAGGCGCTGGAGGACATCGCTAGGGAAAGCCTGCCAGACGCCTTCTTCCTCGATTATTCCGGCCAGTCCCGACAGGAAAAGGAACAGGGCAACACCATCCTGATCGCTTTCGCGGCAGCAGTTGTCGTCATCTATTTGGTTCTGGCGGCGCAGTTTGAAAGCTTCCGCGACCCGCTGATCATCATGATGGCGGTGCCGCTGTCGATCTTCGGCGCGATCGTGCCGCTCAATCTGGGTCTCGGCACGCTCAACATCTATACGCAGGTCGGCCTGATCACGCTGATCGGCCTGATCACAAAGCACGGCATCCTGCTTGTCGAGTTCGCCAACCAGCAGCGCGAAATCCATGGCATGCGGCGGCATGACGCCATCATCGCCTCGGCCAAGGTGCGCCTGCGGCCGATCCTGATGACGACAGCGGCGATGGCGCTTGGCGTTGTGCCGCTGATCACGTCCAGCGGCGCCGGTGCCGCGGCCCGCTACTCGATGGGCCTGGTGATCTTCACCGGCATCCTGGTCGGAACCATGTTCACGCTGTTCGTCGTGCCCATGTTCTACACCTTCATCGCCAGCAAGGACCTGCCTCACCTGGCCGAGAAACCGGATCCCAAGCTGATGCCGGCACTGCCGAGCTAAGAGCAATTCCAGGAAAAGTGTGAGACGGTTTTCGGTCCGGAAATGCGTCAAAAAGCGAATTAGAGCCGTTCGCCGTTCCGTGAACGGAGAACTGCTCTAATTGCACAAGAAGTAGCTGGAAACAAAAAAGAGGCCGGGATTGTCCCCGGCCTCTTTTTTCCGATGATCGCTCCACGGCTTCGGCACAATAGACCCGAAGGCAACGACCATCAGGCTACTTGACGATGTCGATGCTGGTGTTGGTCGCCCCGAAGGTTTCGACGAGCTGGTAGAAATCGGCGGCGTTGTCGGGATGCAGTCGCACGCAGCCATGCGAGGCCGGCTGGCCGAGACGCTTGATCGCATAGGTCGCATGCACCGCGTAGCCGCCGCTGAAGAAGACCGAGTGCGGCATCGGTGCGTTGTCGTATTTCTTCGAGTACCACATCTCATGCATGCGCGTCGGCTTGAACGAGCCGGTCGGCGTCACATGGGCGCGGTCGCCGGTGGAAACCTTCCAGGCGAAGGTCGGCCGGCCATCGACCGAGACCTCCATGATCTGATGCGAAAGCGAAACGCGCGCCACTATCTTGTTGGCGGCGTGCGCCACGCCCGGCCCGGCGCCGAACAGAAGTGCGGCACCGGTCAGCACGGCAGCGGTGATGTTGATGAGCTTGGCGGCAATGGCGGTATGCATGATGAAATCCCCTCTCTATGCCGGTCCGGCCGGCTCCAATTCGATGGCTGCTTATCCCGACGTCATGTTTCCAGCAGATTTCGCAAAATCCTCGTTTGTGTTTCGAATCTGTTTCCGCTGGTTAACAAACGCCGCACTTCGTACAGCCGAAAAGAGAGCCAGATCGGCCAGGCGCTAGCGGGGCCAGGGCCACGAACATGGGATCTGCCTCTAAACGAAAGTGCGGATTGGCGGCATACGAAAGAATAGCCGTCGATTTCGAAACCAGATTGCAACAAAGCGCGGCTTCGAGCGGCATGATCCGGATACGGGCCGCAAGCAAAGTTGACGCAACGAAAGCAGCCGGTAACGAAACATGGGAACGAAATCGAACGCTCTGCCCTGGCTTCTCAGGATCGGCATCGCGGCAATGGTCATCGGCGGCATCGGCACGGGTGCCGGCACCCCGCTGGCTAGACTCGGTGCGATGAATTCAGGCGAGATTTCGACATTGCATGCCGCACTGTTTTTCGCCTCGGTCTGGATTGTTTCCAGCCTGCGCATTGTTCGGCTCAAGGCCCTCTGGCGGGTCGGTCTTAGGCTGACGGGTTTGCGCGGCCCCTCCGGCAACTTGCTGCCGAGAGGACCGAAGGCCCGCGCCGCGCCGGGGGGGTGCGGGCGGCGCGGGCACTTCGGGGGTGTCCTGAAGCGATCCGCAATACATTTCAATTTTGGGAAACTGCTACGATGAACACGAAATTTGCCGCTTCGGTGCTGTCCGCACTGCTCTACGCACAGGGTCTGCTCGGCTTTGCCGGGCTTGCCACCGTGCTCCTGAGGGACCGCGCCCATGCCAGTGAGCTCACCATGGGCGGCGACATGCCGGTGGGCCCATCACTTCTGCTGGTACGCTGAGCGCCGGGAGCATCGGGCCCAGAGATGGAAAATCCGATGCCCGACAAAAGAGCGAGCGTCAGCGCCCGGCAGTCAGTCGGCGAATTGCCGCGGCGGATCGAACCGGTAACCGGCGCCGCGTATGGTGGTAATGGTTTCGGTATCGAGCTTGCGGCGCAGCCGCACGATGCGCGAATCGATCGAGCGATCGAACGCGTCGGCGTTTTCTGCCGGCGCTGCGGCGATGATATCGTCGCGCGTCAGCACCTTGCGCGGACTGGCCAGGAACAGCCGGAGCAGCGCCACCTGACCCGGCGAGAGCTGTTCTTCCGTGCCGGAGCGATGCATGACCATGGCCGACCTCAGATCGACGGTCGCGTTCTCCAGCACGATCAGTTCCGGGGTGCCCCTGCCGCGTCGCGAAAGCAGGCCGCCAACACGGGCGGCGAGCTCCCTGACATTGAGCGGGCTCTCGACGACGTCGGCCGCCCCAAGCTCCAGCGCCAGTACCTTGTCGACAAGATCGGCCGGCCGGCAGATCAGGATGAAATCCGGTCCGCCCTCGCCGCCCCCGCCTTGGCCGCCATAACGCCGAAGCAGGTCCCGCCCCTCGGCCTGGCTGAGACTGTCGCCGACGACGACGACGTCGATGCCCTTTCCCGACAGCAGCGATTCGGCCTCCCAGGGCTGGCGCGCCTGATGCACATCATGTCCGCGCCGCTCGAGATGGTCGGCGAGCTCGGTCGCGATCACTTCGGCAACGGAGACAAGCGCGATGTTCGATCGTGCGGCCATGTTTTCAAACCGTTCCCTGGCAACCGGATATGAGTGCTGGACATCATGTTTATACCCAATCTACTTTCCACTGAAAGTGGGAGCGAAAACATCGTGCGGGCAAGAATTGTCATCGTCGAGGATGAGCCCGACTTGAGGGATGCGGTCGCCGAATATCTTGGCGCCGCGGGCTATGACGTGGTCACCGCCGAAAGCGCTGCCGCCGCACGCAGCCTCGTTGAAACGCAGTCGTTCCATCTCGCCATCCTCGACATCGCCATGCCCGGCGAGGACGGCCTCTCGCTCGGCCGCTGGCTGCGCTCGAAACTGCCGATCGGCATCATCTACGCGACCGCCGCCGGCACCGCGCTCGACCGTATCGTCGGGCTGGAACTCGGCGCCGACGACTACATCGTCAAACCCTACGAATTGCGCGAAGTGCTGGCGAGGGTCCGCAGCGTGTTGCGCCGGGTTCCCCAGCCGCAGGAGCTTCAGGACAAGAAGGCCAGGACGGATCGTCGTTCCGTTGCATTCGGCCCTTTCCAGGCCGATCTCGACGGCAGGCTGGTCACCGGCGCCAACGGCACGGTGGTCGACATGGCCAAAAGCGAATTCGACGTGCTGGAGGTTTTCCTGACCCGCGCCAACCGGCTGCTGACCCGCGCCGCGATCTCCGAGGCGATCGGCTTCACCGAAGATCCGGATTCATCGCGCGCGGTCGACATTCGCATCATGCGGCTGCGCAAGAAGATCGAGACCGATCCGGCCAACCCGAAATTCCTGCGCACGGTGCGCGGAGAGGGTTATATCTTCTCGCTGCCGACCGGCGACGGCAACTGAGCTCCGAGGCCAGTGGGGTTCGGATTCGCAGCTGTTGCTCGCTGATCGAATTGGCACGGTTCCGGAATGGCGGCAGAAGATGATCGCTGAAGCAGCAAGCACGGATATGCAGGGGTTCAGGCAGGGCGCGGCAATGGCGGCAGTCCGCGTCGTTCGCCGACTGCGTGAGGCCGGAGACTGGCAGCGCGAGATGGACGGCATCCTGGAAACGCTCTGCCGGGCGATAGATTGCCAGCGTGGCATCCTGTTTCGCTTGCGCGAGCTGCCTGGCCAGGGTTTCGCCCAGTCCGTCGCCGCCTACTGGATCGACCCTCTCTTTGGTGGCGAACTGGCGTCGCCGACCGTCATCGTGCAGTCGATCGTCAATTCGGATCCGCTGCTGGAGCGACTGGCCGAGGACGAACGGCAAGGCAAGATCTTCGCCGGGCATACGCGCGATCTCGAGGGCTTTCTGAGAGCCGATTTCGAAAAGCAGAACATCAAGTCTTTCCTGTCGGTGTCGGTCTTCGCGCACGGCCATCTGTGGGGCACGCTGGCGGTCAACGATTGCGTCAACGAGCGTAAATGGACCGATGAGGAAGAGGCGACGCTGCACATCATCGCGCTCGCCATCGGAGACGCCATCGAACGCTCGCCCTCCGAAGCCCATGCCAGCGAGGTCATCCGCCGCACCATGCTGCAGGCCTCCCTCGATGCCATCGTCGTCATCGACGAGACCGGCTCGATCATCGAATTCAATCCGGCCGCCGAGAAGATGTTCGGCTTCCAGCGCAGCGACATCCTCGGCAAGGACTTGCTCGATACCATCGTGCCTATCTACTACCGAAAGGGCTATGCTTCGGGGGCCGAATACATGACCGGCCGCGGCGCGCCAATGGTCGGCCAACGGCTTGAGACGGTGACCCAGAACTCAGCCGGCGAAGTGTTCCCGATCGAGCTGACGGCGACCGAGATGCGGGTCGCCGACCGTCGCCTGATTTTCGGCTCCATCCGCGACCTGCGCGATAAATTGCGCGCCGAGGAGGAGATCGGCCGTCAGCGCGAGAAGCTGCACCAGAACGAAAAGATGGCGGCGATGGGTTCGTTGCTGGCCGGCGTGTCGCACGAGCTCAACAACCCTTTGGCCGTGGTGGTGGCGCAATCGACGCTGCTGCACGAATTCGCCTCCGATCCGCAGACCAAGGTGCGCGCCGAGAAAGTACGTGCCGCCGCCGAGCGCTGCGGCCGCATCGTCAAGAGCTTCCTGTCGATGGTCCGGCTTCATCCCGCGGCACAAGCCGAGACCGACCTCAACCAGGTGATCCGGGCGGCGCTGGAAGTGACCGCCTATGGCGCGCGCTCAAGCGGCATCATCATCGACACCGACTTCGCCGCCGGCCCGCTGCTGGCCATGGCCGACGCCGACCATGTGACGCAGGTGGCCGCCAATTTCCTTATCAACAGCCAGCATGCCTTGGCTGGCATTGCCGGCGATCGGCTGATCAAGGTGAGGACGTTCCGCAGCGACCGGGGTCATCCCTGCTTCTCGGTCGAAGACAATGGGCCCGGCGTGCCGGAAGCGATCCGCAGCCGCATTTTCGAATCTTATTTCACCACCAAGCCGGTTGGCGTCGGCACGGGCATCGGCCTGTCGATCTCGAAATCCATCATCGAGCGGCACAATGGCAATGTCTGGTTCGAGGAAGTGATCCCGAGAGGCGCGCGTTTCGTCGTCCAGTTGCCGGCCATTGTGGCCGGCCTCGCCACTACAGGCGACAACCAGCCGCGATCCAGCGGCCTGCGCCATGCCCTGATCATCGACGATGAGCCGGATGTCGCCGGCTCGCTCTCCGATATTCTCGAACTGATGGGCATCAAGTCGCGGATCGTTCCAGTCTGGGAATCGGGTGCGGCCACCTTGAGCGGCCACATGCCGCCTGACATCGTCTTTTCGGACCTGCGCATGCCCGGCATCAGCGGCATATCGATCTATCGCGAGTTGCTTGCCGAAAAGACTGACCTGGCACGGCGTTTCGTGCTGGTCACCGGCGACCTTATCGGCGCGAAAGCCGAAATCGAGGCCTTGCCGGCACATCAGCGGCCGGAGATCCTCGAAAAGCCATTCAGCACGCTGGATGTGCGCAGCGTACTGTCGGCCATTGCCGAGCAGGCGATGACAAAAGGATAAAAAGGGGCCCCCGACTTGCGGCGGGAGCCGAAGGGAGCGCTGAGGAGCGCTCGGGGAGGTCAGAGCATGATCCCCAAACGGGAACCTGTTTCGGAATCATGCTTCGACAGAAATCAGAAAATGTTCGGCGTGTCGGTCAATGGCGCCGCGTTGGCGATCATGCGGATCGCGCGGGTCTTGTGCACTCCGGACTGCTCGGCGATGGCGCGGAGGCAATCGATGCTCTCGGCGCCCCAGGCTTGGCCCTTGCAGGCGAAGTCGGTCACCGGGATCGGCAGACGTGCGGTCTTGGTCGTCGTCTGCGCGCCCTCGATCAGGTTGGCCGGCGGGTTTAACGAAGCGAAGGCTGGCCCGATTGTCGGCGTGAACGCCATGCCGACGAAGGCGCAAGCAGCCAGCACCATGAACATCGCCATGGGATGGTCGCTGGCCCGCTGGCGCAGCGCCAGTTTCGGACGGCGGTCATTGCGCTCTGGAGCCTGGAGGCGGCGTCCGCCGCGGATCGTCTGGATTTTCGCATACATTGCCTTCCCCTTCGCTGAGTTTCTTTTTTGGTGATGAAACGAACTTAGCCGCGCTTTGTAACAAGGCAAGGTGGACGCAAGACCAGCAATGTAACGAGTTTGAAACGGCATTTCGGGCAAAACCGGGCAAAGTCGGGCACTCATCCGCCCCATTCCGACAGCGACTTTCGACCGATTCCAGCCGATTCCTCTGAAAAGCGCCCTCGTGCTCCGCTCCGATGGTTCACGAAGTCCGGTCCAGACCGCGCCCTGAAACCCCGACTAACACCCGGATTCTTCGGGACTTTCCGGGCCGCCAGCAGCGCGGATTTTGCCGCCGGAGGCCTCGCGGATTCTGCTGGGAATCCAGCCCGTTTTGCACAAACCATTGCATTTCAATGCAAAATATGCTTGTATTGAACAAGTATTCAATAAAAAGAAGAGACGTTTTATGAACCCGCTCCTCCGCGACCTGGCGATCCCCAACGATTGGGACCGGCGGGGACTACCGGGCTGGAGCTACCATTCCGATGCCCTTCTCGAGCTTGAGAAGGAACATGTCTTTCGGAATCATTGGCAAATCCTCGGGCATTTATCGGACGTACCTCTCGCCGGCGACTATCTGACCATGGACGTCGTCGGTGAGCGTGCCCTGATCGTGCGCGGCAAGGATGGCGTCGTGCGCGGTTTCAACAATATGTGCCGCCACCGCGGCAGCCGCGTCGTCGCCGAAAGCCAAGGCAATTGCAAGAATGCGCTGGTCTGCCCGTTCCATGGCTGGGTCTACAATCTCGACGGCACGCTGCGCGGTGCCGCACGCCCGCGCTCCTTCCCCGACCTCGACAAGACCGAATTCGGCCTCATGCCGCTCGATCTGGAAGTCTGGATGGGCTTCATCTTCATCCGTTTCCGCAATGGCGGGCCGCAGCCCTCGGTTGCCGAACTGATGAAGCCGATCGAGCCCGAATTCGCGCACTACAGCGCCGCCGACATGGTGCCCTCCTGGGGCATCTGGACGCAGAAGAGCCCGGTCAACTGGAAGTCGGTACGCGATGTCGACAATGAAGGCTATCACGTCGCCATGGCGCATCCTGCGTTGCAGGACCTCTATGGCGCCACCTATTTCGACGAGCCCTTCATCAACGGCGTGTCGCGCTCATTCGCCACTTACAACCCGCATGCCGGGCGGCGCTGGAGCGTCAAGAACTACGTCAAGATCGCGCCGGAGCCGGCGCATCTGCCCGACTACCTGAAGAAGGCCTGGGTCTATTATGGCATCTTCCCCAACGCGGTCATTTCGATGATGCCGGAATCGGTGCAGTTCTATCAGGAGTTTCCGCTGTCGACGGGCGAGACGCTGCTGCGCGGCGCCGTCTACCGCTACCGCGACGAAAGCCGCAAGCAGGCCGCCGCCCGCTACCTCTCTTTCCGCATCGACCGCGACACCATGTCGGAAGATGTGCAACTCTCGGTGTGGTCGAACGAATCCATGCTGTCCGAAGCCTTCGAGGGTTTTTATCTCTCCGACCTCGAATACGGCGTGCGCACCCACCACGACCATCTGCGCAAGATGCTGCCGGTGCTGGGCTTGGAGACCGCGCCCGAGGAGAAGGACATGTGGAATTTGAATGACGCGCTGAGGTCGAGGTCGTAAGGGCAGACGACGATGAGCGCTCCTCTCCCTGTAGAACGGGAGAGGGGAGCTATCCCCATCAAGCACATGTTGATCAGCGGCCGGACCAGCAGGCCGAGCTCATGCGAGCTCCTGCGACCGCTATCGGTGACCGAAACCAACGATTTCGGCGCCGACGACACCCCGGTCGGGACCTCGATCCGCCTCGCCTACGATCCCGAGGCTTTGGTAGCGATTTCCGACTGAAGCTCGGCGATCACCCTTCGCGCAGCGATCCGTCCGGCAATGATGGCGCCTTCGACATAGCCCGGAAATGACGGCGACAGTTCCGAACTGGCGAAATGCACGGGTGGCGCGCCGGCCAGGATGATGCGCTCGGCGTCGGTCGCATCCATGTCGACGATGAGGTCGCTGTAGCCGCCGACGCCGCCGAGGTCGTCGAACCAGTATCGGACGGCAAGGCCGATCCACTTTGCAGCTTCCGGACCGAGCGCTGCAACGAGACGCGCCGCAATTCTGGTGCGGAGGCCTTCCTGTCCAAAGCCACGCCATTCGATGGCCGATGGACCGCCGATGAAAACCGCCAGCGCCGGATGATCGTCATCCTTGCTGGCGTCGCAGGCAAACAAACCTGGCTGGTCACGCCACATCACCATGCCGCTCAGGCCCTTGGCTCGCCAGAAGGTGGTGGGATAGCGCAGCAGCATCTTGATCACCGTCCCGCTGCGCCAGACGCCAAGTGCTTTCTCCAGAGCCGCCGGCAGTGGCGGCGAATAATCTATCCTCGAGGCCATGACCGGCGGCACGGCGACGAGCAGACAACGAGCCTCTATCGAACCCGCGCTGGTATGGGTGGACACGCCATTTGCGCCTTGCTCGATGCGCGTGACATGCGCGCCAAGCCGCACCCGGGCGCCCAGTTCTTGAGCCAAATCCTCCGCCAGCGAATGCATGGTCTCTGCGAGAAAATATTGCAGCTCCGACACCTCGTTGGTGATACGGCGATCATTGTCGATGAGATGCCAAAGCGGCAGCTTCTCCAGCGCCTGGCACCACAGACCTTCGATCATTGAGCGAAACGCTGCCTTGGCGTCCTTGGGGTCGTCCTGGCGATCGAGCCAGGCGGCGACTGACAAGCCGGCGATATCAGTATCACCAGGCGCGATCGCGTTCATGCGATCGCGGATCGCCATCGAGCCGACATAGGTTCGTTCCGCCTCCCCCGCAGACATAGCCGGCTGGGCGACGAATTCGCCGTCTACATAGGTCTCGACCAGCGTCTTGCCGTGCTCCTCGACCAACGCCATCAGCGCCGGCATATCCTCGCACAGGAACTGACCGCCGCTGTCGACACGCTCGCCGTCGCCGATCGCCATGGACTCGACCCGCCCGCCGACGCGATCGCGGGCTTCGAGCAGAACGAAATCGATGCCGGCTGCCTTGAGCGCAAGCGCTGCCGACAGGCCGGTGAAGCCGGCGCCGACGATGACGACATCGGTTCTTTCCTGTTCGCTCTTCAATAGCCGGCCTCGATCTTCTCGAACTCTGCCACCCTGCGCTGCTTGAACTCCGGCGCCACCGGCTGCTGGAACAGCGTGTTGTCGAAAAACTTATCGAGATTGTCGAAGTCACGCTCGACGAGCGCTGTGTGGTCGATCGCCGCCATGCCGGAGCATTTGCCATGGCCATAGCCCAAGGTCTTGACCAAGTGGTCCGACACGCCGGGCGCCAAGCTCACCGTCAGGCCTCGGGTCAGTATCTTCATCGCCGTTCCATCCTCTGTCGTTTTCTATGGTTCCGTCGCGCCGGCGGCCTTCCACGGAAAGTGCCTGGGGAATGCGGCCGACAGGAATTCATTGGCCGCCTGCAACGCGATCTCCCGGGTGGTGTCCTCGGTTCCCATCGTCAACCGCAGCCACAGCCCCTCCAGCATGGCGCTGAGTGCCAGGGCCATGACCTGCGGCTCATACGCATAATCGCCGCTCTGCTTGAGCGTCGCGCACAGGTCGATGAATATGGTCTGATAGACGGCATCGCGCGCATTGCTCAGCGCCTGGTAGTTCGGCCGCGACTTGGCCTCGCCCCAGAAGGCGCACCAGGCGGCGAGCTTGCGCTTGTTGCAGATCGAACGGTCGAAATCGGCGGAGACCAGGGCATGAAGCTGATCGGCGGGGTCATCGCCTGCCTTCTGCAAGGCATTGCGCCAGTGCGCCGAATACTCGTCATACATATGTTGCAAGGTCGCGATGAGCAGCTTCTCCTTGCTCTCGAAATGGAAATTGACGATGCCGCGCGACAGGCCGGCGCCATCCGCGACATCGGCCATCGTGGTTTCCGAATAGCCGCGCTTGGCTAGGGAATCGATCGTCGCCTCGATGAGCTGATGCTGCCTGACCTCCTTCGAGGCCTTGCGCCCGCGCTTTTCGGATTCGGCTTTCCGCGCCGATTCAACGAGGGCCTCCTTGGCGACTGCTGTCTTCATGGGTCTGATGGTCTCCAGCATCGCCGGCTATTCAACCGGCTTTCGACCGCAAAGTCAGTGGGACGGTGCTCACCACTGTCAAGCACCTTCTGCATGACTTCCCAGGTTCGCAGGCTGCGCCATGTCCTTGTCGGGCTGGAGATCGAAGACAACACCCCGGCCGAACACTCCATCGCCTACCACGATGGCCAAGGGCAACATCGCCATCGCTGGCGCGGCCATGTGGTGATACTATGGCTGGCGACCTCTGGGTCGAGATCTACGCCATGCGCGAGCTGCAGTACCAGAAACTGATGAAGCGGGCCAAGGTGGTGGCACGGCCGTTCATCAAGCTCGACCGCCGCGCCGCCAATCCGCCGGCGGATTTCTGATCATGGACGACGCCGACAAGCCTGGAGAAGATGGGGAAGCCGCCGAGCAGTGGGCGCTCATCAACACGCCCCTCGGCGAAAAGTGGTCAGGCCGCACGCGGTATGCCGCCGCCATGTTCTTCTACAAGCGCAACGAGATGAGCGCCGAGACGCTTGAAGTCTACCGCATTTGCGCACGGCTCGATTTCGAAAATCCGCTGCCGATCATCCGTGATCGCGGGATCGGCAGCGATTGGTTGAAGCGCATGGGCTTCCAATAGATCGCTCTAACCTATCGTCTTCTCGAGCATGTTGAGCCAGTTGCGATAAGCGATCTTCTCGATCAGCGCGTGGCCGAAGCCACGCGCTGCCAAAGCATCGATCAACTTCGGCAGGCCAGCGACGTCGCCGATGGCCGCCGGGATCATGGCGCCGTCGAAGTCCGAGCCGAGGCCGACGCCGTCCTCACCCAAAGCCTGCAGCAGCGAATCGACATGGCGCACCATGATGTCGAGGCTGGTGTCGGCATTCATCCGGCCGTCCTCGCGCAGGAAGCCGGTGGCGAAATTCAGTCCGACCATACCGCCGGATTCGCGGATCGCACCGAGTTGCCAGTCGATGAGGTTGCGCGAATGGCCGCTGATCGCATGCACGTTGGAATGGGTGGCGACCAGCGGCGCATCGCTAAGCGCGGCAACATCGCGAAAACCTTTTTCGTTGAGATGCGAGAGATCGATCATGATCTTCAGCTGGTTGCAGGCCTTGACCAGTGCCTTGCCGGCATCGGTCAGGCCGGGCCCTGTGTCGGGCGAGGAGGGGAAGCGGAACGGCACGCCGTGACCGAAAGCATTAGGCCTGCTCCAGACGATGCCGAGCGAGCGCAGGCCGGCCTGATGCAGCACGTCGAGCATGGTAAGCTCGGGATCGATCGCTTCGACCCCTTCGATATGGAACACAGCTGCGATCGAGCCTTGCGCCATGGCATTGCGCACGTCGCCCGCGCTGCGGCAGACGGTGAGAGCTCCGGCCCGTTCCAGCCGGAACAGGATCGAGGCCATCGCGATCGTCGAGGTTAGCGCATCACTACGCGGAACCTCGGGCGGCAGCGGCTCCGCATCGCTCGGAGCCAGGGGCACGGGGCTGCGCCTGGATTTCTCGACGGGCGGCGGAAAGATGGCGAACATGCCGCCGGCAAAGCCGCCGGCCTTGGCACGCGGCAGGTCGATATGGCCGCCCGATTTTCCCTCTATGAACAGCTTTTCGACATCCGCGTCTTTCGACTGATAAAGTCTGAGCAACGTATCGTTATGGCCGTCGAAGACGGGAACGAGGTCGGTTTCGGTCATGGGGGATCATTCGGTTCGTTTGTCGGCGATGTGGCTGCTGTAGATCATATCTACTTAGGCAGGATGCGCCACCCGGGCAAATGCCAAAGCCACCCCGGTGAGACTGCAGCCGCTTGCCACGCCGTTTGCGAACAACGATATCCCTACTTCTTCAGCACGTCGGCCCATTCCTGGTGGCGGCGGAACTGGGCGTTGGCGAACGGGCAGAGAGGAATGATTTTCTTGCCCGCTGCACGCGCATCCTCGACGGCGCGGGTGACGAGCCGAAGCCCGGCACCCTGGCCGCGAAACGCGTCCGGCACCTCGGTGTGGTCGATGATGATCTGGTGCTCGCCAATCTTGGTGAAGGTCATTTCGGCCTCGGCGCCACCGGGCCCGCGCAGGACATAGCGCCCCTTGGAACCGCGATCCTCCAATTCGATCTCAGGCAGTTGGTCAGGCATCGCTTACACTCCTTGGGTGGCGCCGGCGAAGAGCCGCCGCGCCGCTTCGATCTCGTTTGGCCGCACCTCGTGCCCGCCTTCATGCCACTCCACAGTGACATCGGCACCATCGGCACGCAAATAGGCTTCGAGCCGCGTCGTCAGGTTCGGCGGGCATATCGGATCGCGCTTGCCGGCGGTCAACAGAATATGACGGCCCGCGAGGCTGCCCTTGACCTTCGGTTCGAACGGGATGAGCGGATGCATCAGCACTGAGGCGTCGAACCGCGCCGGTCTGGCAAAAATAACGGAGGCCAGGATGTTGGCGCCGTTGGAGTAGCCGAGGCCGAGCACGGCCGACGGCTTCGCCGCCTCGACATGCGCCTTGACGAAGCCCGCCATCTTGTCCGTCGCCCGTGCCAGATCGTCCATGTCGTAGACGCCCTCGCCGGTGCGGCGAAAGAAGCGCGCGGCACCTTGTTCCGACACGTCGCCCCGCGGCGAAATGATGGTCGCCTGCGGCGCGAGATCGCGCCCCAGCGACAGAAGCTGGTTCTCATCGGCTCCCGTGCCATGGAGGACGAACAGCAGCGGACCGCCCGGCGAACCGGGCAGCAGCTTGTGGACGTACGCGTCCTTGCTCATGAGCTCAGCCTTCCAGTTTCTGCAGATGCTGTTCGAGATGGGATCGCAGGTGCTGATGCTGCGTCGGCAGCTTCAACGCCTCGCCGAGATGAGCGGTATCCTCGTCGCGATCGAAGCCTGGCTCGTTGGTGGCGACTTCGAACAGCACGCCACCCGGCGTGCGGAAATAGATCGCCCAGAAATAGTCGCGATCGATCACCGGCGTCACCCCATAGCCGGTGTCCATCAACGCCTTGCGCACTTCGAGCTGCTTGGCGCGGTTCTCGACCGCGAAGGCGACATGGTGGACGGAGCCGGCGCCCAGATCGGCGAAGGCGGCGGTCGGCAGCGATTCGATGTCGACGACATCGGCGCCGTTGCCGTTCTTCACAGCGAGCCGCCTGACATTGCCTGATTTCTCGATCTCCTCGTAGCCCATGAATTTCAAAAGCTCCTCGGTAGCGCCGCCATCCTTCAGACGCAGCGACACCGAGTGGAAGCCGCGGATCGCCTCATCAACGGGAATGCCGCCTTTCGCCCATGGCGCTCTGCTGTCCGCCTTGTCTTCGACCAGCGCGAAGCCATCGCCATCGGGGCCTGCAAAGGCCAGACGCTTCTCGCCGAACGTCACTTCGCGCGACACGCCGGCGACGCCCTCATCGGCAAAACGCTTTTCCCAATAGTCAAGCGTACCCTCCGGCACCGAATAAACCGTGGTACCGACTTCGCCGACGCCATGCCGGCCCTTTCCGATGTTGGGGAACGGGAAATAGGTCATCACCGAACCGGGCGTGCCTGTCTCGTCGCCATAATAGAGGTGGTAGACATCGGGCGCGTCGAAGTTGACGGTCTTCTTGACTCGGCGCTGGCCGAGCTTCTGGGTGAAGAACTCATTGTTCTGCCGGGCATCCCTGGCCATCGAGGTGACGTGATGCAGGCCCTTGATCTGGTCGAGCATTGTCTTGCTCCTTCCCTTGGTGCTTGTGCGGCCCTCGCCGCTGTCCACGCCAATATGAGGACGCGGGCGCTTAAGGCAAAGGCGGCAAACACAGAATGGACTGTGTTGTATAAGTGAACAATTCATGGGGAACCGTTCACCAAACGACTCACAAGACAGACTTGCGCCGTCGGCAGAATTCGGTTCCATGAGCGGCGTTTTCGAGCATCCGGACAGGGGGTATCGCGAGTGACTGGGAAAACCAGGCGGCCTAACATTCTGCTGATCACATGCGACCAGTGGCGCGGCGATTGCCTGTCGGCCGCGGGCCACCCGCTCGTGAAGACGCCGAATGCCGATGCGCTGGCCGCGGAGGGTGTGCTGTTCAAGCGGCACTATGGCGGCGCGGCGCCCTGCTCGCCGGCCCGCGCCTGCCTCTACACTGGCCTCTACCAGATGAACAACCGCGTCTGCCGCAACGGCACGCCGCTCGATGCCAGCCACGGCAATATCGCGCTGCATGCGCGCGGCCTGGGCTACGATCCGACGCTGTTCGGTTACACCGACGTCTCGCTCGATCCACGCTTGCTGGCGCCGGGCGACCCGCGGCTGCAAAGCTATGAAGGCGTGCTGCCGGGCTTTGCGGTGCGCCAGTTGCTGCCTGAACATCAGAAACAGTGGCTTTCCTGGCTGAAGCAGCGGGGCATCGACATCAGCGCCGGATCTCCCGACATCCACCGCCCGGTGGCCCAAGGCAAGGCCAGCGCATCCGTCAGCAACGCGCCGCCTGTTTACGCCAGGAACGAAACTCCAGCCGCCTTCCTGACCTGTGAATTCACGCGCTGGCTCGGCGAGCAGCAGGACGCGGCGCCTTGGTTCGCGCATCTTTCCTTCATCAGCCCGCACCCGCCCTTCATCGTCCCGGAGCCCTACAACACGATGTATGATCCGGGCGACGGGCCTTCCTTCCAGCGTGCGGCAAACTGGCAGACAGAGGCTGAAAGCCATCCCTATCTCGCCTTTGATCTAGGCCGGCAGAAGCAGATGAAATTCCGTCCCGACGCCAAGGGCAAGGTGCACGACTGGAACGAGGACGACTTTCGCCGCATCCGTGCGATCTATTACGGCATGATCTCCGAGGTCGACGCGCAGCTCGGTCGCATCTGGCAATCGGTCAAGGCCGCGGGCGCGTGGGACGACACCATCATCGTGCTGACATCGGACCATGCCGAAATGATGGGCGACCATTTCATGCTCGGCAAGGGCGGCTACTTCGACGGCAGCTATCACATTCCGCTGATCATTCGCGACCCGCGCCACGCCCAGGCCGCCGGCGGCAGCGTCGATCGCTTCACCGAAGCTGTGGACATTTTGCCGACGCTTCTCGATCTGCTCGGCGAAGCACCCGCGCCGCATCTCGACGGATACTCGGTGAAGCCGTTCCTGGACGGCGGAAGCCCTCCGGACTGGCGCGATGCCGCGCACTGGGAGTTCGATTTCCGTTCGATCGCCGATGGTGAGGCTGAACGGCATTTCGGCATCGCCTCACGCCAGTGCAACCTCGCCGTCATCCGCACAGAAAAATTCAAATATGTGCATTTCGGTGGCGGCCTGCCGCCGCTGCTGTTCGATCTGGAAAATGATAGGGGCGAGTTGAACAATCTGGCCGCCGATCCAGCCTATCTCATCGTGCGGCTGGAGTTCGCCGAACGGCTGCTTGCCTGGCGAGCCGAACATCTCGACCAGTCGCTGGCACTGGCAGAACTGACCGAGCACGGCGTGGTTGGTCACATAGCCTGGAGTGGTAAGGGAATAGGGCAGTAAGGCGAACCGGTACGTCGACGGTCCAGCCCTACTGCCTGTTGCCTACCTCATGATCATGCGCTGCTGATCGCGCTTTTGGGCATAGCTGCCTTTGTCATAGGCGGTTTGAGCCTCAAGCTGTTGCTTGGTGAAGGTCGTGTAGAGATACCTCTTGCCGTTCTTGTCGGTCATGAATTTGAGATTGTCCATGCCGACCGCGACTTCCTTCGCGCCAATGCCGAGGAAGCCGCCGACATCGACGATCACTGCATCGGGTTTTTTGTCGGGGGTCAAGACGACGTCGCCGATCACGCCGACCTTGGCGTCGTTGGCACCGTAGACGGTGGTGCCCTTCAGATCGTCGACGCGGATCTCACCAACCGGCATTTCCGTCAGCGCAGACTTGTCGATGGCTGCGGTCTTTGTCTGGTCGGGTGCCGTCGCGGCGGCCGGTGCGGTTGCTGGAGGCGCATTGGAAGCCGTCGTTGCCGGCAGCGGATCATAGGCCTTGCGGTTGAAATCCGGCTGCGCCTGCAGCTCTTCCTTGGTGGTCTGGGCCACCAGCCAGCGATCGCCGTTCCTCTCGGCCCATTTGGCCTTGTTGAAATCATAGGGGACGTTCTTGGCCCCTATACCAAGGAATCCGCCAACGCCGATGATCAGGGACTGCGCTTTGCCTTCCTTGGTCAGAACGATGTCGTTGACACTGCCGATGTTCTGCGCGTCATCGCCGGTGCCGTTGTAGACGGTTTCGCCAATGATGTTGGTGGCAAGATTGCCGTCGGCGCGCTTCACGGGTTCCGTCGGAGCGGCGTTCATGTCGACAGGCTTTTGCGCGGTATCCGTCGTCGCAGGTGCTGTTGGCGCCGCAGTCGGAGCGGCAGGCGCAGGAGCGTAGGGTTTCGTGTCGAATTCAGCCTGCGCAGTCAACTCTTCCTTGGTGGTCCGGGCAACCAGCCAGCGGTCGCCGTTCTTTTCGGCCCATTGCAGTTTGTCATAGTCGAACGCGACATTTTTCGTGCCTACACCCAGAAAGCCGCCCACGCCTATGATGACGGATTTCGCCTGCCCATCCTTGTCGAAGACGACGTCAGTGACTTTGCCGATATTCTCGGCATCATCGGCGGTGCCGTTGTAGACGGATTCGCCGATGATGTTGGTGACGATGCTGCCCTCTGCGCGCACTGGAGCGGCGCCTGGCTGCTGAACGGCAGGACCGGTCGCTGGCGCCGGGGCTGTCGTGCTCTGCGCGTAGGCCCCGGTCGCGACCAGCGCTGCGAGTGCGGTCGTGGCTAAGAGGTTGCGGGTCATGATGTTCTCTCCTCGTGCCTGATTTCGTGCACGCCACGCATCGTCGCTAAAGGCGATCGGACGCGGCGTCTTTTACAGCTTCACAACGTCGTGAGCATGCTGTTGTTCCGACAAAAAGCGCGGGGCATCCGTGCCAGAATCACCGGGCGATGTGCCTTGGCCGCAGAGCAAGCCGAGCGAATGTCGATTGCTCTCGAGCGGAACCTTTCCCGCTTCGCCGCGTTTCAGCCTGCGGCTGGGTCTGTCCCGGTCCAACCATGGTCGAATAACGGAGCGGGGCATGAAATTTGCAGCGGTGCTGAACCGGGAAGGTGGCACCTTGCGCACAACCGACATTGCCGCTTTCTCCGATAGGATGCATCGGGCGCTGGAGACGGCAGGTCACTCTCTCAGCATCGAGATTGTCGCCGGCAAGGATGTAGTGGAAACGCTCGACAGCGTGGCTTCACGTCGCACTATCGATGTCGTGCTGGCCGGTGGCGGCGACGGGACCATTTCCGCCGCGGCTGCCCGGCTAATGGGCACGAAGAAGGCGCTCGCCATATTGCCGGCAGGTACCATGAACCTGTTCGCGCGCGGGCTGGGTATTCCCCAGACGCTCGATGCCGCGCTTGAATCTTTCGCCGACGGCGAAATCATTGCGGTCGACATGGCGACTGCCAACGGCAGGCCCTTCATCCACCAGTTCTCGATCGGCATACATGCGAAGCTGGTGCAACTGCGCCAAAAGATGGAGTTTGGTTCACGCCTGGGGAAAATCCGCGCCTCGGCCAAGGCGGCCTGGGCCACGATCAACAATCCACCGGCGATGAACGTGACGCTCAGCATCGGCGACGCCGAGATGGCGGCCCGCATTACCGGCATCGGCATCACCAACAATCTGTTCGGCGAAGGCCACTTGCCATATGCCGACAACCCGGCAGGCGGCGTGCTTGGCGTCTATATCACGGTGGCGCAACAGCGCGCCGAACTGGTCAAATTCTTCTTCAATATGGCGCGCGGCAAATGGCGCGACAACGAACATGTCGAAATTCATCAGGCGAACAAGACGGTCCTGAAAATCCATTCGGGGAGCAGCAAGTTTCGCGCCGTGATGGATGGAGAACTGGTCCGTCTCGACCGTGAAACGACGATCGAAATCCACCCTGGCGCACTGAATGTCCTGGTGCCGGCCAGCGTCGCCGAGGCAAAGGCTGCCTGATGCGATCTCTAGCGATGAAGCCCGAAAATCTAGCCGCTCGGCGCACTTCCTTGCTCTGTCGCCGGCGTCTTGACAATTTCACCATAGATCTCGGCGATGCCCCAGGCGGCGAAGGCCAGCAACAGTGCGGCAATCAAAATGCGCAGGCCGTGCCAGCCCCATCGCCCCTGACGCGCTTTGTTTTCGGGAATGATCTTGGGCATGGTCGGTCCTTATCTCGTTTTGCACCAGGTGACGCGTCTGGCACAATATGGTCAGGTAACGGTTCCTCGCTAGGATGGTTCCGGGCCGACGAAGACGGCGCGCCGGCGAGGACGAAGACCGGGCATTGGGGACTTGGGTGAATAGCAAGGCCAAGATAGTGCCGGATTTGCCGGCCGAAGTTGCGTGCGCGGTCGAGGACGAGGACCGGCTGGCCGTGCTGCATGGGCTGGAGATACTGGATACTGCGGCCGACCCGGATTTCGACCGCATCAGCAGTCTTGCCGCGGCGGTGATGCAGGTGCCGATCGCCACTGTCACCCTCCTCGACCATGGGCGGCAATGGTTCAAATCCTGCTTCGGTTTGGACAAGACCGCACCCGCGACCGACACGTCCTTCTGCGCCCATGCGATTGCCGCCGGCCACGAACCGATGGTGGTCACGGATGCAACGACGGATCCCCGTTTCAAGGCCAACCCGCTGGTCACTGGCAAGCACCATGTACGCTTCTATGCCGGCGCGCCGATAATCGTGGCTGGTGCCCGCATCGGCGCGCTGTGCGTGCTCGACAGCAAGCCTCATCCCTTTCCATCCCGCGCCGAGCTCGACCAGTTGAAGGCGCTCGCCGACCTCGCCGCCAGCCTGTTCATCTTGAAGGACGCGACCCGCAGCGGCGCCATCGCCGAGGCTGCACTCGTGCGCGAGGAAAAACGACGCGCCATCGCGCTCGACGCGGCGTCGCTCGCCAGCTGGGCGTGGGACATCCGTACCGACGTCATCGAATGCGACACCTTGCTGACAGAGCTGTTCAACCTGCCGCGCTCAAACCGGCTGCGGGCACGCGACATCCTCACCGCCATCGATCCGCGCGACGTCTACCAGACCGAGACCCGCTTTCGCGATGCCTTGACCGGTAGCGACGACTATTTCGGCGAATACCGGGTGAAGGGCATTCATCCGCCACGCTGGCTCGCCACGCGTGGCCGCGTCATCGAGCGAGACGGCGACGGCAAGCCGACGCTGATCTTCGGCGTCAACTACGACATATCGGAGCGCAAGCTTGGCGACGAACGTCAACGGCTGCTGCTGCGTGAGCTCAACCACCGCGTCAAGAACACGCTGGCGACGGTCCAGGCACTGGCGACGCAGACCGTGCGCCATGCCCGCCAGCCGAGCGAATTCCTCGAAGCCTTCGGTGCCAGGCTTCAAGCCCTGGGCATCGCCCACAACCTATTGTCCGACCGCGAGTGGCGTGGCATCGGCATCCGTGAACTCGTCCAGATCGAGGTCAGGCCCTTCGACACGGCCAAACAGGCGCGCCTGACGATCTCCGGCGACGATTTGCTGCTGTCGCCCGACCAGGCCGTAGGGCTCGGCCTGATCCTGCATGAACTGGGTAGCAATGCACTGCAGTACGGATCGCTGTCGGTGGTATCAGGCAGGATTGATCTCGGCTGGAGGAAGCAAGGCAGAAAGGGCGCCCAACGCCTTGTGCTGACCTGGCGCGAAAGCGGCGGCCCGCAAGTCGTCCCGCCTGAGCGGCACGGCTTCGGCTCGATCCTCATCCGCCGCAGCCTTGCCAAGGTCATTGCCAGCGAAGTGACCCACGAGTTCCGACCGGAAGGTGTGTTTGCCGAGATATCGATGCCGCTGGAGGATCTGTCGAAGTAACAGGCCACAATCCCGAAAAGTGGAAGCCGATTTCGGGAAAGATCATGGTCGACAGAAAAACGACCCTATTTCCGCTCGCTCTCGTCCGGATCGTCGGGTTTCACATTCTCGCGGTAGATCGCGTAAGCCGCGAGCGCTACGGCCGGACCCAGAATGAACCCGAGACCGCCTTTTTCCTTGAGCAGCGTCGGCAGCACGGCGAGCGCGGCGGCGATGCCAATTGCTTTCATGTCGGCGTTGCGGCGTTGCGCCCGGCGTCGGGCGCGCGAGCCTGCGGATAGCTGGTAAATCAGCAGAATCAGCCCGGCAAGCACCAAGAAGGCGGCGCCAAAGCCCAGTGCGGCGGCAAGCGACCCGTAGCGCGTCGCCGCCCAGATATAGGCTGCGCCGACCAGAAAACCGAGACCACAGAGCGCGGCCGTCAGAGCCAGCCCATAGACGATTGCCGCCGTGCGCGCCCGGCGCACGGCGGCAACGGCTTCGCCCGACGCCAAGCCGGAAATCAGGGATGCGAGCATTCCCATCAGGGGATGCGACTAGCGACGCGCGAGGAGCGCGAAAAGGAAACCGACGCCGGCAGCGATCGCCAATGACGTCACCGGTTTCTCACGCACGCTTGCCATCATTTGTGCTTCGATATCCTTGGCGTTGCTGCGCAGGCTGTCAAAGGCTGCTTCGCCTTGCGCACGCAGCTGCTCGACGCCTTCCGTGGCTGCACGACGCGCGGTGCCATAGCCATGCTCGCCGGTCTTGGCCAACTGCTTGGTGAGCTTGTCGATATCGGCCTTCAGCTGCCTGATATCGGCTTCGAGGTCCGCATTTGCACGGGCATCGCTTGCGGTCTTTCCTGCGGCAGTTGCCATCGCTTAACTCCCTGTGATTGCTCGATTTCAAACGCACCGCATGTCTCAAGGTTCCGACACCGGGGACAAACTAGCCGAAAACGCATCGGCGCGCACCTCGTCCGCCGACAAGGCAAAAGGCGCCTCGTCAGATCAGCGGCCGGCGCGCCTCGCCTAACCCTTCCCAGCCGGCCAGCCGCTTTAGCCCTTCAGCGTCGATGACTTCGCAGCCGCCGTCGCGCCAGGCGATCAGCTTGCGATCCATCAGTTGGCGGATCGTCTTGTTGGTATGAACCAGCGACAGGCCGAGCGTGTCGGCGATGTGTTGTTGAGTGATCGGTATCTGGATGGAGTGCTTGCCGTTCAGCCCGACGACCTTGGCCCGGACCGTGGCACCGTTATCGACAGCGAGTTGCCCTTTTTGAATTTGCTGACGAAGGCCAGTTCCTGTTTTTCGAACTCGCGGAAAACCGGCAACGGCCGCAACGGGCAGTTCTCGCAGCTATATTGGTGGGTAGAGGGGAGCGACTGCTTTGCGCTGAAAAGCCGCTCTTCGGACGAACTGCATTTCAACGCGTTGCAAGGATTGAGGTTCCGCCGCCGGCCACATGTCTTTTTTAAATGACAGCACGCCAATTAGTGATCATGACTTAATGCGTTTCAAGGAGACATCGCCTGTGCCCACATTGCTTGACGGATTGCGGATTCTCGTTCTGGAGGATGAATTTCTCATCGCCATGGATGTCGAGCAGCTTTGCCGTGACCACGGCGCCGGTGAAGTGGTGATCGCCCGCGATCTGACCGAGGTCGATGGCCGCGAGGTCGCCACACAGTTCGATGCAGCCATTGTCGATCTCATGGTGGCCGGTGCCTCGACACTCGATTTCGCTTCGGGGCTGCGCGCGGCAGGCGTACCTTTCGTATTTGCGACGGGCTATTCGGATGCCGATGAAATCAAGGCAGCCTTTCCTGGCGTCAGGCTGGTCGGCAAACCCTATTCGGGTGAAGACCTGGTGCAAGCGGTGGCGGCGGCCTGCGGACGTGCCTTTTCCGATTGAAACAATATCCCGACCTTGCGGATTGCGGCTGGCGATCGCAGGTCAACTGGCCGGCGTGCCCGTGACCTGGGCAGAAATCGCATCCGGACCATACTCGTCTTCGCCTGATATTTTCAGAATCTCCTGCAAGCGTGTGCGGGCCCGGCTGACCCGGCTCTTGATCGTCCCGACCGCGCATCCGCAGATCTCGGCGGCCTCTTCGTAGGAGAAACCCGACGCACCAATAAGGATGATGGCTTCGCGCTGGTCCTCTGGCAATTGTTCGAGGGCGCCGCGAAAATCCTTCAGGTCGAGCTGGCCATGCTGGGCCGGATGAACGGAAAGCCTGGCCGTCATGATACCGTCGCTGTCTTGCACCTCGCGCCCGCGTTTGCGCATCTGCGAATAGAATTCATTGCGCAAGATGGTGAAAAGCCATGCTTTGAGGTTGGTACCGGGCTGGAAGCTCTCATGCTTGTCCCACGCCTTGACCAGCGTTTCCTGGACAAGATCGTCCGCTTTGTCGGCATTCTGCGTCAGCGACACAGCAAAAGCGCGCAAGCTCGGGATCGCCCCAAGCAGATCGGTCTTGAAGCCTTGGGAGACCGCTGCCATGCCTCAGTCCTTCTTCTGCGCAGGTTCGGCCTGTTCCAGTTGGCTGAGCAACCGGGCGAAGCGATCCGGCACATCGTCAGAGACCAGTTCGTCGTAATATTGTTTGAGTTTGCGTCCGATTTCGGAGTTCGGCCCAAGCGCGTCACCGGAACCGTTCCGGCGCCTGCCCGCGGCGCCAGCCAGAATATCTTTCGTCATATCCTTCATTTTGCCCTTATATTCCAGAAACCAAGCCGCTCACAACGGACTCGACAACGCAAGCGGCCCCCCCTCGTCTGGTTGCCCCATCCCCATTCCAAACGCTCTCTTCCCGCATTAGTTCCATCAGGGCCGGGAACTTTTTCTCAGGACCGGCGTTGTTTGACTGGGCTTGCAATCGGCTCGATCTGCCATCTATGCAACCACGTCATTCTGAGGGAGACGTACTATCATGAGCTTATCTGCCACCATCGCACCACACCTGCCGTTCCTGCGCCGCTTCTCGCGGGCCGTTTCCGGATCGCAGGAAAGTGGCGACGCCATGGTCGCCGCGATGCTCGAAGCCATCATAGCCGATATCGACATCTTCCCTGAGGCATCGAGCGACCGTATCGCACTGTACAAGGTTTTCGCCAAGCTGTTCACATCGGTCGCCATCCGCGTCCCGCAGGAGCACGCGCAATCGGCGTGGGAACAGCGGGCCGCCGCCAATCTGAATGCGATTGCGCCGCTTCCCCGTCAGGCCTTCCTGCTCGTCGCCGTCGAAGGTTTCAGCGAGGACGAGGCGGCAGAGATACTCGATGTCGGCGACCAGGAATTTTCGGAGCTGCTGGCGCAGGCTAGCAGCGAGATTTCTCGCCAGGTGGCCACCGACGTACTGATCATCGAGGATGAACCGCTGATCGCAATGGACATAGAGGAAATGGTCGAGAGCCTCGGGCACCGCGTCGTCGGAACGGCGCGTACCCATGACGAGGCGGTGACGATGTTCGGCAAGACACGACCGAAGATGGTGCTGGCCGACATTCAGCTTGCCGACGGCAGTTCGGGTATCGAGGCGGTGAACGAGATCCTGTCGTCGACGTCGGTGCCGGTGATCTTCATCACCGCCTTTCCCGAGCGTCTGTTGACCGGCGAACGTCCCGAGCCGGCCTTTCTGGTCACCAAGCCGTTCAATCCCGACATGGTCAAGGCGCTGATCAGCCAGGCGCTGTTCTTCGATCGCCAGGCGAAAGCCGCCGCATAGTCGGGAATTGAGGAGTGGATGAATTGAAGAATTGACGAACCCGAGGCGGTAGCCTCGCTCGCCGATTTTCTCCATATCTTCAATTCATCAATTCTCCAATTCGTGCCGCCTGATGCACGCATCGGGCGGCAACGGCAAATTTCCCCGCGCCCCCAGCTCCGAACGATTTGCAAGCATCGTCTTTTTCGGCAAAGGGTGGAACAAACCGCATCTACCCACGTTTTCATCGCACCATTCGAAGGAGATGGATCATGCTTTACTGGGCGCTCGTATTTCTCGTCGTGGCAATCATCGCCGGCGCGCTTGGTTTCGGCGGTATCGCCGGTACATCTGCTGGCATAGCGCAGATATTGTTTTTCATCTTTCTCGCTTTCCTGATCATTTCGCTTCTTGCGGGTCTTTTCAGACGGGCGTGAGGACCGAGCGATCATCGAGCGAACACTGGAAGCCGCACCCCTCAAACGGTTTCCAGTCACCGCCGGGCGGTATCCTTCAAAGGGCACCGTCCGGCGGACCGCTTTTGGGGGCTCATTTCGGGAAATCTCCTGTGGAACCCATTCAACAGTGAGCCGTTCAGCCTGAGTTGGGTGGACAGGTTGGTCGATGCGTTCCAGAATCGGAAATAGAGAGGACGATGTGCAAAGCGATGAGGTCATCGCCTTGCATCCTGCCGAAAACGGCATGCAGCTTGGTCGGGCTCTTCTCCACGCTTTGCACAATGCAGGCATTTCCGTTCTCTATCAGGATCGCGAGATGAGGACCGTATGGGCGCGCAACATGCGTGCGCCCTGGGTCTCCGATACCGCCGACAGCAATGGCATCCTGCCGGCGGCGCAAGCAGACCGGATTGGCGCGGCCAAACGCGACGTCATTGCATCCGGCAACCCGCAACATCTCGAGATCAGCGTTCCCGCCGAGGATGGCATCCGCTGGTTTCAAGTCTGGATCGATGCCGACCACGGCGATGGCGGCACGGTGCAAGGCGTCGTCACCACGATGGTCGAGACGACCGAGCAGAAACGCCGCGAGCAGACCCTCACGACGCTGTTGCGTGAAGTCAGTCATCGCTCGAAGAATCTGCTGGCGATCATTCAAAGCATAGCCACCCAGACCGGGCGCTACTCCGACGGCATCGGCGATTTCCTGACACGCTTCCGCGGCCGGCTGCAATCACTGGCTTCATCCCAGGATCTCGTGACCTCCTCCAATTGGCGGGGCGCCGCACTTCGCGAACTGGTGTCGGGCCAGGTTGGCCGCTACGGCGGGGATCCGGTTCGCAGCCTGCGTTTTCAGGGGGCAAACCCCTATCTCAATCCCAACGCTGCCCTGCATATCGGCCTCGCCATGCATGAACTCGCCGTCAACTCGGTGAGCTATGGCGCCCTGTCGCGGCCGAATGGGTTTGTCGAGGTTACAGCCAGCCTGACTCCCGACGACACCGGGACCTCCCTGTCTCTGACGTGGGCCGAGACAATCGGAGCCAACGACAACCAGCGTAGCGAGAAGCGCTTCGGCAGCGTCGCACTCGAACGGGTCGTGCCGGCATCGCTGAACGGCACGGCGACGCTCGAAATCGCGGCCGATCGCCTTGAATACCGCCTTGTTGTTCCGCATGGCAATTTCGAGACGGAATGAGCGACCGGCGTTTGCCGGATCCTTAACCGGCTGTTCACCATAAACGTCGATGCTGTTTTTCCGAGATACCGCTGGAACCCGTTGTATCGCCGGACATTTCCGCAGCATGGTGCGGGAGGAATGCCTTGACCGTTGCCGACATGAACAGACTGGAACAGGCGGCTCGTATCTCCATGGGCGAGTTTGAAGATTCCGAGGCGTCCGTGCCGATGCCTCCTATCCCTCAGGCCTCACAGCGCCTTCTCGCCTTAAGTCTGGCTGCGGTCATACTCGCAGTCGTGCTCTTCCAACTGGCCTACTGATAGTCGGCGCCCCGCGCGCCATGCCCTTCATCCTAATGGGTCGCGAAGCCTGCCGTCCAGAACTTTGCCGAGTGAGGACCGTTACTGTGGCAAGAGTGATTCGGGACCGCTGACCGATGCGTCGATGGTCAGGAGCAGGCTCGGCATATCGGGCCTTTCGGTCGGTCCGGCTCCGGAAGACGATTATGGCCAGATCGTCTGGAATGTGCGTTTCGACGGCACTGTCGATGCTTCCCTGGCTATTCCAGCGTCGCGATAGCGTCGAACATGGTACGCCCAGAAAAAGACTCTCTTCACCAACAATAGATTGCAGCAGCAAAGGCCGCCGTTTCATGCTAAATGGTAGCTGGAGCTTGCTAAAGTGGGACACAAAGTGAGGAGTGACTCTATGCGGAAGATGATTATTGCCATGGTTGCGGTAGTGGCGGTCAGTGGCTGCACCTCGACCGAACAGGACGTGGTTGGCGGCGGCTTGATTGGCGCCGGTGTCGGCGGCTTGGTCGGCGGCGGCAAGGGCGCGCTGATCGGCGCGGCCGTGGGTGCCGGTTCCGGCCTGCTGGTGCGCAACCTGCGCAATGGCTATTGCCAGTATCGCGATCATCGCGGCCGGATCTACACGGCTCGCTGCAACTAGTTCGGCGATAATCGAAACGTTGATCCGGAGACCGGTCCGCCGGCCTCCGGATTTTCGTTGTTTGGATGGTTGACTCTGCGCCTGGCGATCGCGCTCAGTTCGCCAGGGGGATTCTGATTTCCACGTTCAGCCCATTGGCCCGGTAATCGCGATGGATCGTGCCGCGCAATTCGCGCGTGACGTTAAGGTCTATCAGCTTGGTGCCGAATCCGGTCTTGGCAGGCGCTTCGAGTTTCTTCTGACCGGTTTCGCGCCAGTTGAGAGCCAGCGTCCTGTCACGCCCGCGTCCTTCGAGCGACCAGTCCACTTTCAGCGCCCAGTCCCCCTTGAGCGAATTGGCCGAATTGCCGGCTTCGCCGTATTTCAGCGCATTCGTCGCCAGTTCGTGAAAGATCAAGCCGAGCGCTTGCGTCGTGTTTTCGTCGAGCAGCACCTGCGGCCCTGACAACAGCCCTTCGGGCAGCTCCTTGCCGAACACCTGGCCAAGCTCGATGCGCAAGAGATCGGCAAGATCGGCCTTTTGCCAGCGCGAGCGCGTCAGCATGTCCTGGGACGCCGCCATCGCCTGGAGCCGGGCCGAGAAGGATGAGGAAAACTCATTGACGTCCGTGGCCCGCGAAGCCGTCTGGCGCGCGATCGCCAGCACCCTGGTGATCGAATTCTTGATGCGATGCTTCATCTCCTGCAGCATCAGGTCTTTTTCGAGCAGGCTCTTTTCCGTCGTCTCGTGCAAGCGCGCCGCCGCCTCATAGGCGCGCTCCTGGTAACGCGCGACCAGCGCGATGGCGCCCGCCAACAACAGGCCGAACAGCCCCAGCATCACCGGAATGGCGCGCGACGAAGGCTGCGAGAAGGCGCTCGTCGGCCGGAACAAAACAGTCCATGGCCGCCCGGCCACAACGATCTTGCGGGTGACCAGCAGCCTGTCGCCGAAGGTCGAAGCCGGTGGCGTTTCCGACCGGAACAGCAGATTGTCGCCGTTCACCGCGCCGTCGCCGTCGTAGATTTCCGTGTTGACCGGCAGCAGCGGCGATCGACTGAGCGCGGTCTGGAACAGATCGCTGGTTCGAAAAGCCGCATAAAGAAAACCCGCCGTGGAGGATCTAGGCACATCGATGGCATCGGGTGCCGTTTCGACATTGAGCCGCACGAAGACGAGGAAGCCGGTGAACGTCTGCGCGGCACCCGTCTCCTGGCCCAGTTGCACCAGCCCGCTGGCGTGCTGCTGGTCATCCAACATCGCCTTTTCAATCGCTGCGCGCCGCACCGGTTCACTGAACATGTCGTAGCCGATGCTGGCCTGGTTGGACGGGTCCAGCGGTTCGAACAGCACGACGGGGGTGCGCCAGGGCTGCGTGGTGTCGGGATAGATTGGATGGTTGACGCCATGGTCGTACTGCATATCGCGTTCGACCGCCGTCTCGTCTCCAGCCTTTGCCAGCCTGAGATAGCCGATGCCGCGCAAGCCGGCAAAATTTCTGTCGACATCGAGCGCTTTGAAGAACGCGTTGAACTCGGCGCCGGAAATATCGCCGTTGCGGGCATCGAACAGGGCCTGTGTCGAGCGTAGCAGCGACAAATGCAGGTCGATGCGGCTCTCGATCCGGTTGAGCGCGTCGTCGGCAGTCGCTTCGAACTTGATGCGGGCGGCCTCTTGCGTCGCGAAATAGGCGAACCCCGCCATCGTCATGCTGATCAGCGCGACGGCGATGAACGCGACGGTTGGAAAAAGCTTCTTCAACGGATGATGCGGTCCATGAGCATGTCGAGCCTTTTATGGGGAAGTCGCCGTGCCAATACAATGGCAAGGACAAGCCATCCTGACGGCTGGCACATCGGATGGTCCGGACCCGGCACATTCCTCGGGTCAGGCGGCATCGCTACCGGCAAGCCTCAAGCGGCGATCTTCAGCGCGCCCGGTCCAGGAATGGCACCAGGCGGGCATTTGCCCAAAATGATCATGCCGAGCACCTCATCCTGGGTCACGTCCGTAGTGCGGGCGGTGCCGACGACCTGGCCGTTCTTCATGACGCAGACCCGATCGGCAAGGTCGAACACATCGTGGATGTCGTGGCTGATCAGGAAGATGCTGATGCCGTCGGATTTGAGCTGCTTGACCAGTTCGCCGACCTGCGCCGTCTCCTGCGGGCCAAGCGCCGCCGTCGGCTCGTCCATGATCAGGATGCGCGCGTTGAACAGGATAGCGCGCGCGATCGCCACCGACTGCCGCTGGCCGCCCGACAGCTTGATCACTGGCTCCTTGAAGCGCTGGAAGCGCGGATTGAGCCGGCCCATCACCTTACGCGCCTCGGCCTCCATGGCAACGTCGTCGAGCGTACCCCAGGCGGTCATCAGCTCCCGTCCGAGGAACAGATTGGCTGCGGCGTCGACATTGTCGGCCAACGCCAGTGTCTGATAGATCGTCTCTATGCCGTATTTCTTGGCGTCGCGCGGATTGGAGATAGCTGCCTCCTCGCCGTTGACGAAGATCTGGCCCGCATCGCGTTTGTAAGCGCCGGACAGGATCTTGATCAATGTCGACTTGCCGGCGCCGTTGTGGCCAAGCAGCGCCACGACCTCGCCGGGAAAAAGATCGATCGAGGCGTCGTCGACGGCGCGGATGCCGCCGAACGCAATTGAGATGTTGCGCATGTCGATCAGCGCGGTGTCCGCGGGGTCGATTTTGTCAGCCATGATCGTTTCTCCCGATAGTTCCTGCTTGAGCATGATCTCTGGACAAACGATTTCCGTTTGTCCGAGAAAACCGTTTTCACTTCTCGGGATCATGCTCAGACCCGCTTGCGATAGACGGTATCGAGCCAGACGGCGATGACCAGCACGGCGCCAACGACGATGCTCTGCAGCGGCGAGTCGATGCCAAGCAGCACCATGCCGGACTGCAGCGACTGCATGAGCAGCGCGCCGAGCATGGCGCCGAGCACCGTTCCGGAGCCGCCGGCAAGCGAGGTGCCGCCGATGACGGCGGCGGCGATCACCAGCAACTCGTCCAACGTGCCCAGCGCATTGGTCGCCGCGTTGAGGCGGGCCGACGAGATCGCCGCGCTGATCGCGGCCAGCACGCCCATGATCATGAACACCTTCATAGTCACCCAGCGCGTGTTGATGCCGGCGAGATTGGCGGCCTCCGGATTGCCGCCGATTGCAAAGACGTAGCGACCGAAACGGGTGCGCTTGGTGATGAAAGTCATGACGATGCCGACCGCGACCGCCATCAGCACCGGTATGGCGACGCCGTGGGCGATGAACAGCCCACCTTCGGGAATGGTGATGCCGTTCTGCTGCGCATACTGGCGCACGATGCCGATTGGCCACGGATAGGAATTAGCGATCCAGACGGCCCCAAGGATGGCCGCACAGGTGACCACGCCGAGGAAGATCTCCGCCCAGACGGGCCGCAGTGGAAAGTTGAACCGTTTGCGCTGCGAGCGGCCGTTGAGCAGCGCGAAAGCGACAGCCACGCAAGCGACGACGCCGATGATCCAGCTGGCGGTGGCGCCGACCGAGCCCCGCGGCCCGCCGCCCATCAGCTGGAAGGTGGCGTCAAGCGGCGCGACCGTGCGCCCGTTGGTGATCAGCCATGCCATGCCGCGCCAAACCAAAAGACCGCCCAGCGTCACGATAAAGGCAGGAACCTCAAGATAGGCGATGATGAAGCCCTGGAAGGCGCCGATCGCAAGGCCGAGCACCACACCGGCGGCCAGGGCGATGATCCAGAGCCAGGGATTTCCAAGTTGGAAGCCGATGACACGAATGAGGAATTCGGCTTGCGCCACGCCCATGATCATACCGATCACGCCTTCGACGGAACCAACCGAAAGGTCGATGTTGCGCATGACGATGACCAGCACCATGCCGGTTGCCATGATCGCGACCGAGGAGGTCTGCACCGACAGGTTCCAGAGATTGCGCGGCGTCAGGAAAAGTCCGCCCGACAAGATGTGAATGCCAACCCAGATGACCAGCAACGCACCAACCATGCCAAGCATGCGCGTATCGAGTTCGGTTGCCTTGAGGAAGCGTCCGACAGTGCTCAGTTCGGACGCACGCGCCTGGTCTGCGGGGGTATTTGCAGCAGGTAGGTTGGACGTCGTGTCGGTCATGATTTCCTCCCAACCGGCGGGCCGTCTGACGCGAATACCGGAACCAGCCTAGAAGCTATCCGCGTGATGCGGAAACACAAATCTTTTTGAGAAAACGCCGCGGCTTTTGGGCCGCGGCGTTGAGAATGCAGAGAGAGCCCAGCTTTAGTTGCAGGCTGCGACGGTGCCGGCGGCGACGCCCGCGCAGACCTCGTCCTTCTTGATCCAGCCGGCGTCGATGACGACGTTGAGATTGTCCTTGGTGATGGCAACCGGGGTCAGGAACAGCGACTTGACAGTATTGCCGCCCGGCGTCGTGAAGTCCTTGGCGCCGGCAATGTCGCCCGTCTTCTTGCCATCGGCAAGTTGCGAGGCGATCTCGGCGGCATTCTTGCCGAGTTCGCGCGCATCCTTCCACACCGACACGGTCTGCGTGCCGAGGGCGATGCGGTTCAGCGCGGCGTGGTCGCCGTCCTGACCCGAGACCGGCACGGTGCCGGCCAACCCTTGAGCCGTCAGCGCCGCCACGACGCCGCCGGCGGTGCCGTCATTGGCCGCGACCACGGCATCGACCTTGTTGTCGTTGGCGGTCAGGAACTGTTCCATGTTCTTCTGGGCATTGGCTGGCAGCCAGCCGTCCGTATAGGCCTCGCCGACATTCTTGATCTTGCCGCTGTCGATGGCTTCCTTGAGCACTTCCATCGAGCCCGCGAACAGGAAGTCGGCATTCGGATCGGCACCCGAGCCCTTGATGAAGACATAGTTGCCTTCCGGCTTGACCTTGAACACTTCGCGGGCCTGCATGCGGCCGACTTCCTTGTTGTCGAAGGTCAGATAGAAGACGTCCTTGTTCTCGATCAGCCGGTCATAGCCGACGACCGGAATGCCTTCGTCCAGCGCCTTCTGTACCGCCGGGCCGATAGCCGAGGCATCCTGCGCCAGGATGATCAGCGAATTGGCGCCCTGCGAGATCAGGCTCTCGACATCGGTAAGCTGCTTGCCGGGATTGGACTGCGCGTCGGCGGAGATGTACTTGTCGCCGGCTGCCTCGATCGCCGTCTTCATGGCGGCCTCGTCGGTCTTCCAGCGCTCTTCCTGGAAGTTGGACCACGAAACGCCGATGACCTTGTCCTTCGCCTGCGCGACTGACGCGAGCGTCAGCGACATGGCGACACCCGCCAGGATGGCGGCTGTGAATCTTTTCATATTATCCTCCCTGCGCCGCGTATGGCGCGACCAAACTGACCCTAAGGCCGGCACAAAGGCTCTATTTTTTCGAGCCTCGAAAAAATACTGATCCAACACCCGAACGCTGTCAACATCGATTCTGAGGGATTTTGATGTGTCTGCGAATTTTTTTCGAGCTCCGGAATAAATAAATGACAGGCCGGGCGGCTTCTGCCAGTATTTGACAGCGTTGCCGACAGCGTTCGAGGGGACGGAGAACCGCGGCGACCGGGAGGACTTGAACAGACATGTCGGTCGGAATCCGCCACGACGATTTGCGCCGGCGCAACCGGGCGATGGTGATCGCCGCTGTCCGCCGCGCCAGACAGCCTTCACGCACCGAGATCGCCGCAACCACGGGCCTCAGCCACTCGACCATATCGGCGATCTCCTCCGACCTGATCGGTGAAGGCATCCTGACAGAAAGCAAGCCAAGCGAGGCCGGCTCGCTCAAACGTGGCCGGCCCCAGGTCGGGCTCAGCCTCAACCCGGAAGCGGCAGCGGTGATGACCGTGGTGCTGTCGCTGAATTTTCTCTCCGTCGCCGTCATCGACTATGCGGGCCAGGTGATATCAGAGGAACAGCGCCGGCTGGACACGTTGACCATAGCGCGCGACGCGCTGATCGGCGAATGCACGGCAATCGTGCGGCGTCGTTTCGAAGATCCCGATCTTGACGTTCACAGGATCGCCCGCATCGCGCTGGCGATCCAGGGCATCACCGACACCCGTGCTCGCGCCATGCTGTGGTCGCCAATCACGCCGCACACCGATATCGCCTTCGCCGACATCCTCGAAGACGAGTTCGGCATCCCCGCCACCATGGAGAACGACTGCAACATGATGGCGATCGCGCTGCGCTGGCGCGATCCCGATCGCTACCGCAACGATTTCATCGCCATCCTTTTGTCGCACGGCATCGGCATGGGCCTGGTGCTGAAAGGCGAATTGTTCACCGGCACCCACTCGTCGGGCGGCGAGTTCGGTCATATGATCCATCGGCCGAACGGCGCGCTCTGCCGCTGCGGACGGCGCGGCTGCGTCGAGGCCTATGCCGGCAACTACGCCATCTGGCGCAATGCAAGGCAATTGGGTGAGGACGCGGAACCCGTCGCCGATGTCAGCGACGCCGACATGCGCTCGCTGGCGGCTGTGGCCCGCGAAAGTGACGGGCCCGAACGGGAGGCCTATCGCAAGGCCGGCGAAGCCCTCGGCTACGGTCTCGGCAGCCTTTTCGCGCTGATCGATCCGGCGCCCGTCGCCATGGTCGGCGTCAGCGCCGCCGCCTTCGACCTGATCGAGCCGGCATTGCGCAAGGCCATCGCCCAGACCGCCGGCGGCCAGCATTCCGAATGGATTTCCTTCGAGGCCGAGCCGAACGAACTGCCGCTGATCCGCGAAGGCTGCGCCATGCGGGCACTGACCTTCGTCGACCAGGAGATTTTTGCGCCAGGTGTGCTGGCGAGAGGGAGCGCCGGAAAGAGTGTCGCGTGAGACCAGGGTCAAAAGCCAATAATTGTGAACAGCCGAGTTCGACGCTAGGCGGAAGTTAGCACGTCCTCGGTTGAACTCTCACAGCCAAGTCCCTTGCAGTCATTGCTGCGCCGATCGATTGCGCGGTCCGCGACATCTACCGCTCCGTGAAAGCGCGAGCGAAGGAATCGCGCATTGGCCGTGCGAGATACTCGAAAAAGCTCCGGTCGCCAGTACTTATGAACGCTTCTACCGGCATTCCAGGATAGAGCTGCTCCGCTTTCACGCCGGGCGGCAAGGCGGAGGCAATTTTCAGCTTCGCGCGGAAATACGCTTCATGCGTAACCTGGTCGATGAGCCGGTCTGCGGAAACCTGTGTCACGATGGCTGAAATCTCAGGCGTGAGCCGCATGTTCAACGCTGATAGTCGCAGTCTTGCCGGCTGGCCGACACGAACCTGGTCGATGTCTTTCGGCGGCAGCCGTGCATCGACGACCAGACCCGATGTCGTAGGCAGAATCTCCATGATCTTCTCGCCGGGGGCAATCACGCTGCCCTTGGAATTATAGGTGGACGACACCACGATGCCCGCTGCCGGTGCCTTGATCGTCGTCCGCCGCAGCACTGCCTCGGACGCCCGCATCTGTTCGTCGATGTCGGCCAGCGAAGACCGTACCTCGTCGAGCTTCGTCAGGGCTTCCTCCACGCGTTGCGTGGTCAGGCGCTCGATTTGCTCCTGGGCTTCGACGATCTGGGTGTTGGCCGCTGCAAGATTTGCCTCCAGCGCCCCTGCCTGCCCGACGAGATCGGCTTCGCTGCGCAAAAGCTGCGAATATTCAGTGCGATTGGTGAGGCCTTTGTCCAGCAGATTGGTCTTGATGCCGAGCTCTTTCTTCACCACTTCGGCCTGTTGCTGGACGGCCAGTTTCTGGGCTTGCAATCCGACGACAGACTGGCGATGCATGGCAACCCGCTGCGCGAGGATCGATTGTTCCGATCGAAACCGGGCGAGCCTGGCATTGAATTCCTTCTGCTGTTCTCGAACCAGAATCTCGAAATCGTCCTGGAACGGTGCTGGCGCGGCCCCCGTGATTGGCGCAAGCTGGTCCAATCCGTCGCGTTCCGCCTCCAGCCGCGAGGCGCTCGCCTTCAACGCGATCGACTGTCTCGTCAGCCGGTTGAGCTCGGCTTGCGCGGCCGTTCTATCCAGCAGGATCAGATCCTGGGCCTGCTGCACGCGATCGCCTTCATGGGCGAGCAACGCTTGAATGATACCGCCCTCAGGATGCTGAATGAGGATGTTTCCGCCTGTCGCCGAGATTGTGCCTTGCGTGATGACCGCGCCGGACAACGGTGCACTGACCGCCCAATAGCCAAAACAACCTATCAATATCGCTGTTGCCGCATATCCGGCGAAAGCCACCCGCCGGATGTCGGTGCGCGCTTTGCCTTCCCAGACGAGACTCTGTGCTGCCATCTTCTAGGATCCAAAGCGGACGTTATGAGGGGTGCTGCGGATCGTCGTTACAAAGGACCCTGTCACCGCCATGCTGCGCTTCGGGGGAAGGCCGATGCCGGCGATCGGCTGCCGCAACACGTCGCCGCTTGGACCGAAGGCTTCGATCACTCCACTGCGCAGAAGCATCACGCGGTCGCAGGCTGCGGCGACCGAAGGGCGGTGCGTTATCACGATCGTCGTAACGCCCGCTCCTTTCGCCGCGGCAAGCACGTCTTCGAGCGCGGCTTCGCCGCTGCCGTCGAGATGTGTGCTGGGCTCATCCAGCACAAGAATACGCGGATTGCCGTAAAAGGCGCGCGCCAGCCCGATCCTTTGGCGTTCGCCGCCCGACAGTGTTCTGTCCGACGGACCTATTCCGGTCTGGTAGCCATCGCGCAGCGCCAGTATCAGTTCATGCGCCTGGGCACGTTTTGCCGCTTCGACGATAGAGGCGTCACTTGCATCAGGTTCAAAGCGGGCGACATTTTCCGCGATTGATCCGGGAAAGAGCTCCACCTCCTGAGCGAGATATCCGATATGACGGCCAAGCTGCTTCTCGTCCCAGTTTCTGAGGTCGGCGCCGTTTATCCTGACGCAGCCGCTGGTCGCTTGGATCGCACCGACAAGCAATCTTGCCAGGGTGGACTTGCCGGCCCCGCTTGGACCTATTATCGCAACCGCTTCGCCGGCGCCGATCTGGAAGTTCAGTCGCTTGATGATGGGTTCGGTGCCGGGCGTGGCGTTCGGAGCGACAAGGATCAGCCCCTGCACGACAATTTCGCCCGACGGATCCGGCAAGGTCAGTTTTCGCGCGTGTGCCGGATGGGCGGAAAGCGCCTTGTCCAACCGCTTCCACGATCGTCTGGCGTCGACGATCTGCCGCCATGAACCGATCAGTTGATCGAGCGGCTGCAGCGCGCGGGACGACACCAGGGAAGACGCGAAGATCATCCCTGCCGTCATCTTCCCTTGCAGCACGAGCCATGCTCCAACGCCCAGTATCGCCAGCTGAAGGATCATGCGTACGGCTCGCGATGTTCCGCTGAAGATCGCGTTGGCCGTGGACGAACGGTCATGAAGAACTAGCGCCTCCGCCACGTGCCTGCCCCAGACGCGCGCGGCGTTTTGGACCATACCCATAGCGAGCAGCGTCTCCGCGTTGCGGGCAAAGGCCTGCTCCGACAGGCTGGCGACAGCCGAACGTTCCGCGGACAAAGCGTCGTTCCTGCCGACGGCGAGCTGATTTGCCAGGACCAGCGTAAGCAACAGCGCAACCCCTGCCAGCGTAAGCCAAAACAGAAAGGGATGGATGAGGTACAGCAGGGTGAGGAAGAAGGGAGCAAACGGCAGGTCGAACAAGACCGCCACGCTGCGTGACCTGATGAAGGCGCATATCGAGGCAAGGTCGCGCAGTGGAGACATGGCTGCGCCGCCGGCGTACTTGGCTTCAAGCGAGACGGCGAATGTCCTCGCACCCAGTCTGTCGTCGACAGTGGCTGCAACGCGCTGCGTGTAGATGGAGCGGACCGCATCGAGGAGACCGAGAAAGGCTAGCGCGAGAACCGCGATAGCCGACAGGTAGAACAGCGTCTCGACGCGGTAGGAAGGCAGGACGCGGTCATAGACCTGCAACAGATAAAGGGGGATCACCAACAGCAGGATGTTGATGAGGAACGAGAAAGCACCGACATCGGCGATGGCGCGCCTGAAAACTGCCCGCAAACTGGACTCTCCAATCATCCCCGCGCTCCCTGACGGCTAATGGCCTCAAACATGAAGCCGCCGCTTAGACCGAGTGGTCGCTTGCCATGTCCAAGGGTTGGTCCAGCGTATAGGCGTGGATATAGTCGATTTTCATCTCCGCTGGAGTAGCCAGATGGTCAGGAGGCTGGCCGGCAATGCCGCCCACCGCGAGATTGGCCAGTATGTACATGGGGTCGTGCATGTCGGACGGCGTCGCCGCTTGGGCGACCTTCACACCGTCATAGGTCCAGACAAGCTCATCCTTTGTCCAGAGCAGGCCATAGGTGTGGAAACCGTCAGTGTCCGCAACGTTCACGGTGGACGAAACCTTCGTGTGCTCTCCCGTCTCATTGGTGTGCGCTGTCATGAAAAGCGTGTTCGGATCCTGACCGCGCGTTTCGACGACGTCCAGCTCCGGCGGCCACGATCCGTCTTCCGGAAGCAGCCAGAAGGCCGGCCAGGCTCCGGCCGTTTCGGGCAGGTCCGCCCGCATTTCGAAATAGCCGTAGGTTTGCGCGAAGGTGTCGTGGGTCGTCAGTATCCCCGATGTGTATTCGTAGTTGTTGATCAGAGGCTTGATGTCCTCCGGCGCCTGCGCGGCGGTGATGGTGAGGACGCCGTTTTCAACGCTGAACGGGTGGACGGAACTCGTCGGCCCGTAATTGGCGTCGATATACCATTGCAACTCGCCATTGCTGCTCAATGTGCTGCCGTTCGGCGCGCCCCACGAGAAATTGGAATTCCACGTGCCGTCCTGCCCGTCCCGAAGGCTCAGCGTGTTGAATTCGTCGGAGAAGGACAGCGTCATTCCGGACTTGTCTATCGGCAGTTCGAACTGGGTGGGCTGCAACTTGTCGATGGTCGTATTCTTGAACACCAGGATCTCGTCAGATCCGAGGTTCAGCATCACGTTCGATTCCACCTGAACCATCTGCGAACGGACGGCGTCGAACGAAGTGAAGTCATAGCCGTTAAGGCGCACCACATCGGTCGCACCGAAATCGAAGATAAGATCGCTCCCATTTCCTTTGGAGATGGCGAAAGTGTCGGCGCCGTCACCGCCGATCAGGACATCATTTCCCTTGCCGCCATCCAGCGTCTGATGACCCGACCCGCCCTTGATGATGTTGTCCAACGCATTTCCGAACGCATATCGATTGGCGCCGGTAACGACCAGGTTCTCGAAATTGTCGGGGAGCTTGTAGCTCATCCAGGTGTCGATCGTGTCGATCCCGGCCCCGGGATCTTCGACCGCCTTATTGTTGGTGGAATAGAGGTGATAGTAGTCATCGCCGGCGCCACCGTACATCGTGACATAGACGCCGGTGTCTCCCCAGAAGGAGTCGTTGCCTGAAGTGCCATGCAGTTCGGCCCCGGCTCCGGTTGCCGAGAACCAATGACTGGACGCGCCGGTGTAGGGAAGAGGAATACCTTTGGCGTTTAAGACCGTGCTCATCAGAAATCCTTCCTCTTTAGTGTCCGACCTGGTCAAATCATTCGGCGCAGCGTCCGGCGACCGCTTTCAAAGCAACGTTGCAACGAACGAGATCGTTCCCGCGGAATCATCATCAGATCCAAGATCGTATTGACTATTCGGAGCACATACAATCAATAAAGAAGAGGGAAACTCGCTCTTAGTCGGATGCAATTTTTAATAAAATTGCGAATTTATGCGAAACCACATCCTCTAGCGGGCACATAGCCATATTAGTTCAAATTGTTTCTTGAGGCGCGCGACTTTGATCGGAGGTCTGCGGGCAAGATAGCAATGTGACCAACTAAAGTGTCACGGGCCGTGCTTCCTGCGGCCAGCCTGGCAGAAAAGCGAATTGGGAGATCGGAAGGCAATCGCCAGCCAGTCAAGGTACGCGCGAGCCCGCGACCGCGAAGGGCAGTTTAGACTTCGATGCCGCCTGCTTGAATGTCTGCCATCGCGTGGCCATTGGCGACGACCTGCTGATCGAATTTGAACCTTGGTTCCGATCTATCGGCTAGTCTTCCCTGATCGCGTAGCCTGCGCCCCGAATGGTGCGGATGACGTCGGGCATGCGGCCGTTGTTGACGGCTTTGCGCAGCCGCCCGACATGCACGTCTACCGTGCGTTCGTCGATGTAGATCGTTTCGCCCCAGACGTTGTCGAGCAGCTGGCTGCGCGAGAACACGCGGCCGGGATGGCGCATCATGAATTCGAGCAGGCGGAATTCGGTCGGCCCGAGCCGGATCTCGCTCTTCTTGCGATAGACCCGGTGCGATTCTCGATCGAGCACGATGTCGCCGACCTTCAGCACGCTGGACAGCAGTTCCGGCTTGGCACGGCGCAGCAGCGCCTTGACCCTGGCCATGAACTCCGGTGTCGAAAACGGCTTTACCAGATAATCGTCGGCGCCGGTCGAGAGGCCCCGCACGCGATCGCTCTCCTCGCCGCGCGCGGTCAGCATGATGATCGGCAGCCGCTCGGTCTCGGGACGCATTCGCAGGCGCCGGCAGAGTTCGATGCCGGAGACCGCCGGTACCATCCAGTCGAGCACCAGAAGGTCAGGCACGTTCTCCTGCAGCCGGATCTCGGCCTCGTCGCCGCGCGTCACGACCTCGACCTGATAGCCCTCGGACTCCAGATTGTAACGGAGCAGCACGCCTAGCGGCTCCTCGTCCTCCACCACCATGATGCGTGGCGCGATCATCGGCTGGTTACCCCTGTCGTCATGCCGCGGGCGCGGACATTGTCGTCTCGTCCTGTTTCGGACGATTGGCCGGCAGCTGCGTGCCGGTCAAAACATAATAGGCATTTTCCGCGATGTTGGTGACATGGTCGCCGATGCGCTCGAGGTTCTTGGCGCAGAACAAAAGATGCGTGCACGCGGTGATGTTGCGCGGGTCTTCCATCATATAGGTGAGAAGCTCGCGGAACACGGAGGTGTATTTGACGTCGATGCGTTCGTCGTCGGCACGCAGTTTCGCCAGCGCGGCGGCGTCACGCGCCGCATATTCCTCGATGACGCCCTGCACCTGGATCAGCACCAGTTGTGCCATTCCATCGATCGAGTGCGAAAGGTCGCGCGGCGTGACGCTGAGGCCGACAGTGCCGACACGCTTGGCGATGTTCTTGGCAAGGTCGCCGATGCGTTCGAGATCGCCGGCCATGCGGATAGAACCGACGACATGGCGCAGATCATCGGCCATCGGCTGCCGCTTGGCGATCAGCGTGATTGCGCGGTCGTCGAGCTCGCGCTGGCGCGCGTCCATGATCGCATCATCGGAGACGACGCGCTGTGCCAAGGCGTTGTCGGAATTCAAGAGCGCCTTGGTCGCACCGCCGACCATCGAGCTGGCGAGATCGCCCATGTCGCTGATGAGCTTGCTGATCTGACCGAGATCCTCGTCGAAAGAAGCGACTGTATGTTCGCTCATGATCCTGTTCCTCGTATGCCTGAGCTCAGCCGAAGCGGCCGGTGATGTAGTCCTGCGTGCGCTTCTCGCGGGGCGACGTGAATATCCTCTCCGTGCGGTCGAACTCGACCAGCTCGCCCAGATACATGAAGGCCGTCTGCTTCGATACGCGCGCCGCCTGCTGCATGTTGTGGGTGACGATGACGATCGTGTAATCGGCTTGCAACTCGTCGATGAGCTCCTCGATCTTGGCGGTCGACAGCGGGTCGAGCGCCGAAGCGGGCTCGTCGAGCAGGATGACTTCCGGCTTCACCGCTACGGTGCGGGCGATGCAGAGCCGCTGCTGCTGACCGCCGGAGAGGCTGAGGCCGCTGGCGTCAAGCTTGTCCTTGACCTCGGTCCAGAGTGCCGCGCGCTTCAGCGCCTGCTCGACGCGGCCGTCCATCTCCGACTTGTTCAGCTTCTCGTAGAGCCTGATGCCGAACGCGATGTTTTCATAGATCGACATCGGAAATGGCGTCGGCTTCTGGAACACCATGCCGATCTTGGTGCGCAGCAGGTTGAGGTCCTGCGAGCGGTCGAGAACGTTCTGGCCGTCGAGCAGCACCTGACCTTCGGCCGTCTGCTTGGGATAGAGCTCGTAGATGCGGTTGAAGACGCGCAGCAGCGTCGACTTCCCGCAGCCCGAAGGCCCGATGAAGGCGGTGACGCTGCGCTCCGGCAAGGACAGCGTAATGTCCTTCAGCGCCTTCGATTGGCCGTAGTAGAAGTTGAGGTTCTTGACCTCGATCTTGGCCTTGGCGGTGGCCTCGGCGGCGATCGTCATGTCTGGAGACAACATCTGGCTCATTTGTCCTCTCTGCGTCCGGTCAGGCTGCGCGCAACGATGCTGAGCGCAAGAACCGTCAATGTGATGATGAGTGCGCCGGTCCATGCCAGTTGCTGCCATTCCTCGTAGGGGCTGAGAGCGAACTGGAAGATGGTGACAGGCAGGCTGGCCATCGGCGCGTTGAGATTGCTCGACCAGAACTGGTTGTTGAGCGCCGTGAAGAGCAGTGGTGCCGTCTCGCCGGAGATACGGGCGATCGACAGCAATATGCCGGTGACAATGCCCGATAGCGCGGCGCGGTAGGCGACCGACTTGATGACCACCCAGCGCGGTGCGCCGATCGCGGTGCCGGCTTCGCGCAAGGCGTTCGGCACCAAATTGAGCATGTCTTCGGTGGTGCGTACCACCACCGGAATGACGAGGATGGTGAGCGCGACAGCACCGGCGATTGCCGAGAAATGCCCCATCGGCCGCACCATAAGTTCGTAGACGAACAGGCCGATGATGATCGACGGCGCCGACAGCAGGATGTCGTTGATGAAGCGCACCACGGTGGTCAGCCTGGAAAAGCGACCGTATTCGGCCATGTAGGTGCCGGCCAGCACTCCGATCGGCGTGCCGACGATGACGGCGATGATCGTCATGACCACGCTGCCATAGATGGCGTTGAGCAGGCCGCCGGCGTCGCCGGGAGGCGGCGTCATCTGCGTGAAGACGTCAAGGGACAGGCCGGCCGCGCCCTTGTAGACCAGCGCGCCGAGGATGAGCGCCAGCCAGGCAAGTCCGATGCCCGCCGCGGTGACACACAGCGTCATCATCACGGCATTCTTCCTCTTGCGGCTCTGGTGAAGCGATGTGGCTGTCGACATCGGTCAGGCTCCGGTGCGGGCGTCGATGCGCATCAGCATGTAGCGGGCGATGGCAAGGATCAGGAAGGTGATGACGAACAGGATCAGGCCGAGCGCCACCAGCGAAGAGGTGTAGAGGTCGCCGACGGCTTCGGTGAACTCATTGGCGATGGTCGCGGAGATCGTCGTTGCCGGCGCGAACAGCGAGGTTGAGATGCGGTGCGCGTTTCCGATGACGAAGGTGACCGCCATGGTTTCGCCCAGCGCGCGGCCAAGGCCGAGCATGACGCCGCCCATGATGCCGATCCTCGTGTAGGGAATGACGACGCGGCGGGTCACTTCCCAGGTCGTGCAGCCGATGCCGTAGGCCGATTCCTTTAGCACCGGCGGTACCGTGTCGAAGACGTCCTTGGTGATCGAGGTGATGAAGGGCAGCACCATGATGGCGAGGATCAGCGACGAGGTCAGCAGGCCGATGCCATAGGGCGGACCGGCAAACAGGCTGCCAAGGCCGGGAATGCCGTGGAACACGCCGATGATGAAGGGCTGCACGGTCGTCTGCAGGAACGGCGCCAGCACGAACAGGCCCCAGATGCCGTAAATGATCGAGGGGATGCCGGCCAGCAGTTCCACCGCCATGCCGATCGGCCGCCGCAGCGGGCGCGGGCAAAGCTCGGTGAGAAAGATGGCGATGCCGATGCCGAGCGGCACGGCGATCAGGATGGCGATGGCCGACGTGATGATGGTGCCGTAGATCGGTGCCAGCGCGCCGAATTTCTCCGTCACCGGATTCCAGCTTTCGCTGGTCAGGAAAGAGAAGCCGAAGGTCGACAGGGCTTGCCAGGATCCGGCAAACAGCGAGATCGCGACGCCGCCAAGCAGGACCAGCACCAATATGGCGGCGGCCCGAGTCATCCCGTGGAAGATTGCGTCGGTCAGCGCGAATCGTCTGACGATCGCGTCGCGCGAACCTCGAATGGCTGGCAAGGCTTCCTGGACAGCGCTCATGTGAAGCTCGGCTCTTTGAGTTGAGGGAAAGGAGCGCCGCGCTGCGGCGCTCCTTCGAAGGATGTTACTCGCCTGCGAAGACCGGCTTCCCGTCGGCCTGGATGTCGGCCTTCCAGGAGGTCTTGATCAAGTCGACGACGCTGTCGGGGATCGAGACATAGTCGAGCGCCTTGGCGGTATCCTTGCCGTCCTTGTAGGCCCAAGCGAAGAACTTCAGCGCTTCGCCGGTGGCGGCGGCATCGTTGGGAACCTTGTGGATCAGCACCCAGGTCGAAGCAGCGATCGGCCAGCTGGTGTCGCCGGGTTCGTTGGTGATGATGACGTTGAAGTTCTTCGCGCCTTTGAAATCGGCATTCGAAGCAGCCGCGCCGAAGGATTCGAGCGACGGCTCGACGACCTTGCCGGCGGCATTCACCAGCTTGGAGTAGGAAAGGCTATTCTGCTTGGCATAGGCATACTCGACGTAGCCGATGCCGCCGTCGGTCTGCTTGACGGTATTGGCAACGCCTTCGCTGCCCTTGGCGCCGACGCCAGTTGGCCATTCGACGGCTGTGTCCGAACCGACCTTGTCCTTCCAGTCAGGCGACAGCTTGACCAGATAGTTAGTGAAGTTGAAGGTCGTGCCCGAGCCGTCCGAGCGATGCACGACGGCAATCGCGGTGGACGGCAGGGTCAGGTTCGGGTTCAGCGCCTTGATCGCCGCATCATCCCAGGTGGTGATGGCGCCGAGGTAGATCTGGGCCAGGGTCGCGCCGTCAAGAACAAGTTCGCCCGGCTTGATGCCGGTCAGGTTGACGATCGGCACGATGCCGCCCATCACCATCGGGAACTGCACGAGGCCGTTCTTTTCCAGGTCGGCGTCGGACATTGGCTTGTCGGTGGCGCCGAAGGTCACGGTCTTGGCGATGACCTGCTTGATGCCGCCGCCCGAACCGATCGACTGGTAATTGAGGCCGACGCCGGTGTCTTTCTTGTAGGTGTCGGCCCATTTGGCGAACACCGGATAGATGAAGGTCGAGCCGGCGCCGGAAAGATCAGCTGCCATTGCCGTGGAAAGGGTGAAAGTGGACGCCGTAGCCATTGCGATCGCAACGGCCGCCGAGCGGATGAAATGTCTCATGTGGCCTGCTCCTGTTCGGAAGATGGTCTCTCGGCGCCATTCCTCTCGGCGCCCGCTGAGGCCAATAGCCTTCGATTATTACAGTCGCATGACAGTTTGATGTCACCCCGGTAACGCATGATCGGGATGAACAAATTGTGGCCTGACCAGCACTCCTGATGGAGCTCGGCTTTGTCCTCGAAATCAGGGACTTGCTGCGTTTGGCCCGAGGCTGGCCGGCGTTTTGGGATTAGCCGGCCTTATAAAAAAAGCCGGACGGGAGCGCGTTGCTCGCGGCCACGATGTCGTGGCCGGGCCATCGCCGAAAAACAGGGTCCGTTGGGGTAGGTTGACGCTGTTCCATGCTGGCGGTCGCTGCTCCCGCCCGTAACTGGGAAGAGCGGAATTCGAATATGGCCATTGTCTTGATCAGGCACAGTTTTGATATGGTGCGATCGCGCCATAGTGCTGCGCGTGGGACGCGTCGCGAATCTTTGCCTGGTTCTCGCGAACCGGCACGGCGAGAACCCCTTACCCGGCGTTGCGCTGAACTTGGCGGCTGGCGCCCATCCAGCGCTCGACCTTCTCGAGCAGGGCCCTGGGGCTGATCGGCTTGGACAGGTAGTCGTCCATGCCTGCCTCCAGGCAGCGTTCGCGATCGCCTTTCAGCGCATGCGCGGTGACGCCGACGATCGGCACATGAGTGCCGGTTTCTTCCTCCAGCCGGCGAATGGCGGCGGTCGCCTCCAACCCGTTCATCTCCGGCATCGAGACATCCATCAGGATCATGCACGGATTGAGCCGGCCGAAGGCGTCGAGCGCCTTGCGGCCATTGCCGACGATCTCGAAACCGAAACCGGTCTCGCCGAGAATCTGGGTGAACACCATCTGGTTCACCTCATTGTCTTCTGCCACCAGGATATCCAGCCTGTCGTCTCGACCCGTCGCGAGCAGCCGAGGGCGTAGCGAGGGAGGCTGCAGCAGCGCCCGCTGTTCTGCCGGCGCGGACGGCTGTGGTGGCACCATATCGCCCGAAGGGACGGTGCCTGCGAGCGGCAGGGCGTCGCTGCCGGTCGTGTTGTGGCGATGCCGCTGGATGGTTGCGACCAGCGTTTCCAGCAGCACCGATGAGCGCGCCGGCTTGATCAGTTGGGCATCGATGCCGAGATCGCGATAGCCGGTGTTGGCGAGCGACTGGTCGACCGAGGTCAGCATGATGATCGGCGTGCCGGCAAGGCCGGCGGTGTTGCGCACGATCCGCGCCATTTCGGCGCCGCTCATCTCAGGCATCTGGTAGTCGAGCACGACGCAATCGACCGGCACGCCATAGGCAGCGGCGGCGATCAGCACCTTGAGGCCCTCGGCGCCGCTCTCGGCCGCGCAGGAATCGAACGTCCACGATGTCATTTGTTCGGTCAGGATGGCTCTGTTGACCGCGTTGTCGTCGACGATCAGTACGCGCGCGCCGGTCACGTCGATCGGCATGATGCGTTGCCCGTCCTGCTGTCCGGCGCTCGGCAGCGTGACCGCAAACCAGAAGGTCGAGCCCTTGCCTTCGGCGCTCTCGACACCGATGTCGCCGCCCATCAGCTCGACGAGCCGCGAAGTGATGGCAAGGCCGAGGCCGGTTCCTTCGTGACGCCTCGTCGACGAGGTGTCGACCTGGCTGAATTTCTCGAACACCAGTTTCAGTTTTTCCTCGGGGATGCCGATGCCCGTATCGGTGACCGAGATGGTGAGCTTCGTTCCGGTCGCAACCCTCTCGCCTGTGACGTCGACCAGCACATGACCTTCGTCGGTGAATTTCACTGCATTGCCGAGCAAATTGGTGACAATCTGCCTGATGCGGCCGACATCGCCGACAAACAGGCTCTCGAGACGAGGCTCAACGCGCACGATGAGCTCGAGATCCTTCTCCTTGGCGCGTGTCGACACCAGTGTCGCCACATCCTCGATCGCCTCGGCAAGATTGAAGGGCGCCGGGTCGAGCACCAGCTGACCGGCGTCGATCTTGGAGAAGTCCAGGATGTCGTTGATGATGGTGAGCAGCGCGTTGCCCGATTTCACGATGATGTCGGTAAACGTCTTCTGCTTCGGGTCGAGATCCGATTTGGCCAAGAGTTCGGCCATGCCGAGCACGCCATTCATCGGCGTACGGATCTCGTGGCTCATATTGGCGAGAAATTCCGACTTGGCGCGGTCGGCGAGAACGGCGCGCTGCCGCGCCTCGCGCAGTTCGACCTCGCGCGTCTTCAACTCGGTGATATCGGTGGTCGAGCCGATCAGGTAGAGCGAGCCATCGGACGCGATCATCGCCCCCTTGCGCGCGAACTGATGCCGGACGCTGCCGTCGGCAAGCGTCACCGTCTCCTCGGCCTCCTGGGTCTCACCGGTGCGCAGCACCGCAAGGTCGCTGTCGACGAACGCTTCGCCGTCCGACCCGAATATCTCGATATCGGTCTTGCCGATCGCCTCGTCCTTGCCGAAGCCGGTGAGATCGCTCCAACCCTTGTTGACGTAGAACTGCCTGAGATCGGAGCGCTTGGCGTAGATCGATACCGGCACGTTGTCGATCAGGCTGCGGAACACCTCGTTCTCGCGCATGCTCTCTTCCAGCGCGCGCTCGCGCGCCTTGACATCCGTGATGTCGGTGCTGGAACCGACCAGATGCACCGATCCGTCCAGCGCCACCAACCGGCTCTTGCGCGTCATCAATTGTCGAACCGTGCCATCGCGATGGGTGACGGGTTCCTCGACCTCCTTGACGGTGCCTGTCACGGCGACTTGCGTGTCGTCATCGCTGTAGCCATCGGCGTCCTGCACTCCGAACAGCTGGCGGTCGGTGCGGCCAATGACATCCTCCTTGGCAAAACCGGTGATCGCGCACCAGGCCTTGTTGACGAACTCGATGCTCAGGTCCTGCGCCTTGATGAAGGCGGCGACCGGGAGCTCGTCCAGCACATGCCGGAACAGATCGATCTGGCGCATCGAGTCGCGCAACGCCGCCTCGCGGCTCTTGATCTCGGAGATGTCGACGCGAACACCGATGAATGTGCCATCGACGGTCCGCATGTCATAGACCTGATACCAGCGGCCATCGGGGTTGTGGCGCTCGAACGAGGAATTGGGCAAGCGGTAGCGGGCGAGGATCGCATCCAGCCAGCGATCGGGATCGTCGTCGTAGAGCTTGTCGACTTGCGGATCGCCGCTGCTGCGGAAATAGCCGTTGGCATGGCCGAGGACGAGCGCCTCGCGCAATGTGCAGCCGGGCTGCCATGCCGGCCTCAAGGCCGGAAGCGTATCGTGAATCTTGCGGTTGGCGAACACGAACCTGTCGTCACGATCATAGATGATGACGGCCGCCGGCAAGGATTCCAGCACGCTGGCGAGATGCTTGCGCGCATCCTCGGCTTCGGTCTCGCGGCGCTTCATGTCGGAAATGTCGAACAGGAAACCGGCAACGCAATTGCGGCCGCTGGCCATGCCGACGCGGCTTTTCCTGACGATGCGCGAACGGCTGGCGCCATCGGCCTCGAAATTTTCTTCCACTTCGTACGGGCGTCCGCTGGCAAGCACGTCCCGTTCGCTCTGCTCGAAAAGCGCCACAGCATTCGCCGGCAGGAAATCGCCGCCGGGCCTGCCGAGCATGGCTTGCGGCGTCTGGCCAAACAAAGCGGCGAACGCCTCGTTGACGAAAACGAAGCGCAGATGGTCGTCCTTGACGAAGATCGGATCCTTGACGGCATTGATCACTGCTTCGGCCAGTCGCGCTTTCTCCAGAGCGTCGGCAACCTCGGCCTCGCGATTCTTCATGTCGGTGACGTCGACATAGGAGATCAGCCGCTTGCCGCCGGCCAGCGGCGCCATCGATGATATCAGCGTGCGGCCGTCATTGCGCGGGAACTGCCGCGATCCGGCGGTGCCCGCCCTGATTTCCGCCTCGCGCTCGGCGATATGCCGCTGCCATGCCGCGTCTTCGGAACCAAACGGGTCAATGTCACGGCTGGCATCCATCAGGTCGCGGAAGCTGCAGCCGATCTCGGCACGCCGCGCGTCGATCTGCCAGAAATCGTAGAAGGCACGGTTGATGACTTCGGCGCGCATATCGGTATCGAGGACGAGGATGCCGATCGGCATCTGATCGACCATGGTGCGGAGATTGGCGAAGGTCTCGGCGACCTTGGCGTTGGCGCTCTCGATCTCGGCATCGCGGTGCTTGATTTCGGTGACCTCATAGTAGGTCAACAGGCGCTTGCCCCCGGACAGCGCTGTCACCGAGAACATCATCGTCCTGCCGTCGGCATGGGAAAACTCGCGAGGCGCTACGGAACCGGCGTGAATCTCCTCGATGCGGGTGGCGAGGTAGCGCCGCCATTGCGGTTCGTCGATGTCGCCGTAGATGCCGTTGCGGCGGTTGAGTTCCATCAACAGGCTGAACGGAGCGCCAACGGTCACGGCACCGTCGGGAATCCTGGAAAGGTCGCGATAGGCCTTGTTGACGATCAACGTGTCGAGCCTGGCGTCGAGAAGCACGACGCCCATGTGCATGGCGTCCATCGTCCGCTCGAGATCGATCAGATGCTGCTCGAGTTCGCCGCTCGCCGATGGTCCCTGCCGCGGGTTTTGGAAGGCACCGGCCAGTGCCGTGACATTGCGGCCGATGCCGCGATAACCGATGAATTTACCCTCGCCGTCGAACCTTGGAAAGCCTGATGTCAAAACCCAGCGGCAGTCGGCCCTGCCACCTTTCAGTTCATAGACGAAGTCGCGAAACGGCCGGTGCGCCTGCAGATCCTCCAGATGCGCGGCGCCGCTGCGGTCGCCGTTCAGAACCTGGTTGAGGAAGTCGAAGCGAAACCGGCCAAGCACGTTTGCCGGATCGAGGCCGGTGGCTGCCTGGTAGTTTTGCGAGAGCCAGGAGAAGCGCAGTTCGGCATCGATCTCCCAGACCCAGTCCGAACCGGCTTCGACCAGTTGGCGAAGCACGTCGACCGAATCCATACCAGTGGCGGGCGATGATGCATCGTCGCCACGCGCTGTGGGTTTGCGAGGCCCACGCATGCCGCGCGCGCCGGTTGTTTCGTCCGCTTCCGCCATGCAATCCCACCCCGACAACCCAAGGCCGAACCCTCCTCCGCGGTTCGTCGGCGGAATGTGCCCGATAAGCATTAACGATCCGCTAACCATAACGGATTCGTCGGACAAATTGGTCGACGCGAGTGCGTTGTTCCATCCGGTTGTCGGCGGGACTGAAGCCGTTATATAAGCGCTAGCAGGGGTAATGCTGATGTCTGGATGGATCGTGCCTTTTTTCATGGGGCTGGCGCTGCTTTTGGGCAGCGGCTGCTCGCGCAGTTATGATGGCACCGTCGTCATCCCGAGGCCGCTCGATGTCCGGCGATTCTGGGACCGGCCACCCCCGAATGTCGACTACGGGCCTTCCGAGGTCGAGAACAGTGCCTTTCCGGTGGCGCCACAACCGTCGAGGCGATTTTCCGACCGCAAAGTGATGACGCATGCCGCGCCGAGACGGCACCAGACGAGCCTGCCCGCGTCAGCCTCCCTGTCTACCCCGGCGAAGCCGCTGGTATGCAGGAACGTCAGCGAACCCGGCAAGAGAGCTCGCATGGTCTGCGACTAATGCATGTCGCCCAAAAGTGACCTCGGTTTTGGGAAAACGACATGCATAAAAACAAGACCTAAAGCGCGTCGCCTGAATCCGTTCAACCGCGACGCGCTTTAGATCGCTTTCAAACAACAAGCGATCGGCAAATAGCTTGGGCGAACTGCCTCACAGCGAGGCTGCACCCTTTTTCGGCTGTTTCGCACCGAGCTTGTCGAGTGCAAGACGAACCTGACGCAAATCGTCCTGCCAGCCATCATCGTCGTCCATCGGGCTCTCCGTGGCCGCCCGCTGCAGCCCGCGCGCCTCGGATTCGATCTCGCGCAGTTCAGCGATTTTCTGTTCGGTGGTCAGGGAGTCGTCTTCGACGATCTCCAGCACCCGCATTTCCCTGAACGTGGCCATGGCGTTTCTCCTGGCTGATGTCGATCACAACGCTGTGAACGCCTCTCTGTTCCGGATCGCAACAGGGTTCGCTGCAATAGCGTTTGACAGCCGCAAGCCTTGAAATTCACGCGGTATCTGATGGCCGCCGGCACCTCGGTGTAGGGCTCGCGCGTGTCGAGTGGGGCCATCTGGTCGGTTTCAAGGCTGGCGTTCGCTCAGCGCGTAGGGGTGGCAACGATCGTCGAAGGCCTGCGGCGCGAGGAGCCCGTGATAAACCGCCGTTGCCGCCGGTTGGTCTTGAAACCTTTGCCCCGTCTTCGGAGTTGAATGGCCTAAGGAGAACGCAGATGTCGATCCACTTCACGGTCTCGGACCTGACAAGAAATCTGTTTCACTCGCTGGGGCTGGAGCCAAGGCCTCTCAACCCCGAGCAAAGCCTGTTGCTGGAATGCTATCTGGCCGGCCGGGTTCCGGAGTCGGCTTGGAACGACTATGTCTTCGAAACGCCTGACCTTGCCTGGCATGCCGAAGCAAGGCGCAGCCACCACTAAGCCGGCATGGGATTAACTGTGCGCACCGCTACGGCACAGCGGCGTGCGCTGATTGCAGGCTCACTTGGGAGAAGAGAACTGCAACGTGAACACTTTGCCGGCAATTCCTTGCGCCAGCTTCGGCGAAAGCGTCAGCGGCAGACAGTTCTGCAAGGCCGTTGTTGCGGCGTCGACAAACGAGTTTTTCGCCTTGGCATCGCCTTCCACCTTGACGGCCGTCGGCCTCGGTGGGCCGATCAGCGTGCCGTCCCGCTTGAAGCTGAAGCTCAAGGTTACGCTGGCGGTTCCGGCGTCCGCCGGTGGTGTCCAGCATGCCTGGATCGCGGTCCCGACATCGTTCATGGTGTTGAGTTCAGCCGCATTTGAAGAATGAACGGCGCTCGCCAGCATCATGCCCGCAGCGGCAAGCCACCTCGCAACGCTATTCATCGCCAGCCCTCATCTCACGCCTGACCGACAATCCATGCCGGACTGCCAAAATGGATGGTAGGGCCAAAGCAAGCGATGACAATATCTGTCGGCAAAAAGTTGACGCCAAAAATGCGACACCGAGGCTCGTGTGGCCTGATCGCGGCTAGATCGCGCGGCGATGGCGCACGAAAGCAAAAAGGCCGGCGTTGCGCCGACCTTTCCTTCCACTCGGCGCCAGTACATCCGTGGTCGCGGGGTGAATTGCTGGCAGTAGACAGGGCTTTGGTTAACGAATCCCTAACCTTGGACCTTGGCCTGCGACTTCACATAGGCGATGTAACCGCGCACGTCGCCGGCCGGCTCGCTATAGGCATTGCCGAGCTTCTTCTCGATCGCCGCCACGTAGTCCTTCGCCCATTTGGGCAGGACGTAGTCGATGACGGCCAGGAATTCGAGTGTCGCCGCCAGGCGGATGTCGGCGATGGATGGATTCTTGCCGCCGATGAACGGCTTGCCGTCCCTGAAGAAGCTGTGAAAGACTTCCAGCGGCTCGGCGATCGCGGCCATCGCGGCCTTCTGGGCTTCGGACTTCTTGTCCGGGTGGGCATCGCTGTGACCGACCTCGCCGGCATATTGCGGAAAACCGAGTAACGGATAGGTGGCGCGCGCCACATAGGGGTAGAGCGTACCAACCAGGTAGAACATGGCGCTATCGATCATCGCCCGCTTGGCCGGCGCCTTCGGATAGAATTTCTCCAGCCCGTGCTTGTTGGAGAGATATTGCATGATCGCGCAGCTTTCCCACAACACGCCCCTGGGGAGGCCCTTGTCCTCGATCATCGGCGTTAAATGGGCGGGGTTTCGTGCCATGAATTCCGGTGAGCGGGTCTGACCCCAGGCATCGGTCTCGGCGGCATCCAGCCCGGCCGCGCGCGCAAATACCCGAACCGTCATGTTGTTGACGCTGGGCTTCAGCATGCTGAGCTTCACGCCAGGCCTCTTCGCCAGCTTCGCTTTGGCTCTAGGGGCGGCTTTTGCCGTCGCCTTGACGGCGGGCTTGGCAGTTGTCTTGGCCGCCGGCTTCGCCGCAGCTTTTGCAGTCGGCTTGGCGGCTGCTTTGGCCGCGGGTTTTCCGGCATTGTTCGTCGCTGTCTTGGCCATATGTTCCTCCCTCTGGTCTGTTCAGTATGGGTTCTTCGGTGCCCGGTCTTCCGACAAGGTTGCGCGGGAACGCTCGACGAGCGACTGGATCGCATCGGCGAGGTGCACTTCCGCGATGTTGTAGTCGCCGCGCGCGACACGCAGCCTGTGCGCCTCCATCAGCACGTCGGCATGGGTGAAGCCCGCCGGCGGCTCAAAGCGGTAGGAGGCCAGTTCGATCAGCAGGCCGAGCGGATCCTCGAAATAGATCGAATCCATGAAGCCGCGGTCCTTGACGCCGCTGTGCTTGATGGCGCGCGCGTCGAGCCGGGCGACCGCCTGCAGGAAAGTGACGCGCGACACCGAAAAGGCGATGTGGTGGACGCAACCCGGATCGGTCGGCGTGCGCCGTTTCTCCGGCACGCGGCTCTCATCGGTGAAGATAGTGATCAGCCGGCCGTCGCCCGGATCGAAATAGAGATGGCTTTCGCTCGCCTTGTCGAGGTTGGGCTGCTCGAAGATGAACGGCATGCCGAGCACGCCTTCCCAGAAATCAATCGAGGTCTGGCGCCCTGCGCCGACCAGCGTGATGTGATGAACGCCCTGCGATTGCAGTTTCTGCATTGGCCTTCTCCCCGTGGCATCGACCGCCCGTCCGGATCTGCCCGGCACCCGGCGTTCTCGGCGTCGGCGGAGCCGTGCCCCAGGATCCATGATGCGATGCTAAAGCAATCGGCCCTGCTGCGCCAGAAGCGACGAAAGTGGCGACGCAAAGGGTAATGCGGGCCGGCTAGCCGTCAGCACTTGCGCGGTGAGGAAGATTTGCGGGCCCCGCTGCGGGACTTGCCCGGCGTCGCCAGCACAGAAAGTAGCGTGCTGCGACCGGATATTGGCGCTACACGCTACGCATTTGGAGGTCGAAATCGGGATATCCAGCCGGTGCGGTCGAACGGAAAGGTGTACCCGACTTACGAACCGCTGCTGTTAACCGTCGTGCCGATATTCGTGAACATGCCGTTGAGCGAATTGCCCAGCGCGCCGGCGCCGGTGATGATCGCCAGCGCGATAAGAGCCGCGATTAGGCCATACTCGATCGCGGTCGCGCCAGACTCGTCCCCGGCGAAACGGTAGATTATTTTCCGCATTTCAATCTCCTGCGCTACTAAAGGCAGCACTAATATACCCCCTGCGAGTTGCGGGGCAGTTAAGGTTCTCGGTTGCGAGTCCGTTAATATTTGCCAGAGAAATGAAATGAAGACTGGAGCCGCGGGTGCCATCGAGCTCTTCAAGGTTGCGGCCACATGGTGGGGCGCTCGGGATGGAGCGACGGCATGCTGCAAAATTTATTGAAATCCTTGGTACGCCCAAGGGGAATCGAACCCCTGTTCCCGCCGTGAGAGGGCGGTGTCCTGACCGCTAGACGATGGGCGCGTTCAAGAACCGGCGATATAGGCTGACGGCTTGGAAAAAGCAACTGGGGTTCGGCCGCTTTAGCGCATTGCAGAAAAACCGGTCCCAGCGCTATCGTTTCGGCTCGATCAGGTCCCAGAGATTGCCGTGGGATCGGCGAAAACGGCCACCGTGCCGTAGGCCTCAAAGCGCGGCGCTTCGCGGAATTCGACGCCCTTCTCCAGCATCGCTGCATGGTCGCGGGCAAAATCGTCGGTTTCGAGGAACAGGAAGACCCGCCCGCCGGTCTGGTTGCCGATGCTTCTGCTCTGTGCCTCGTCGGAAGCCTCGGCCAGCAGCAGCTTGGCACCTTGTCCGTCGGCCGGCGCCACCGTGACCCAGCGCTTGCCGCCGCCGAGATCGATGTCCTCGATGAGCAGAAAGCCCAGCCGCTCGACATACCAGTCGATCGCCGCCTCATAATCGGCGACGACCAGGGCAACGGTCGCGACGCGGCGGTGTTCAGCGAACCCGGTTATGCCTGAGGCTTGCTGATCGTTACTGCCGCTCATTTGTTTCGGATCGCAAAGCGCCCGATCAGGCGGCGCTCGGTGATGTCGTAGACGAAGATCGTGCGGCTGCCGTCGGCTAGCTCGGCATCGACGGAGACTCGATTGCCGGACAGCGACTGGCTGATCACCTTGGCACCAACCGGCAGCACGATATCGCCGTTGATCGGTTCGCCGGCGGGGGTCTGGATATCGCCAGCCAGCGGCGGGTTCGCCGGCGGTGCGTTGCGCGCTTTGTAGACAAGGGCGCCGATCACCACCATAAGGGCGAGGAACAGCAGGCCGAGATTGATCCCGACGAAGCGGACGAGTTTGCTGCGCACCTTTTCGACCTCGGGGTCGAGCGGCTTTTCCTGGTCTTCCTCGGCGATGGCCATAGCAGAACATTCCGGAACGGTTTTCGATGAGCGCTCATAGCGAAGAGGCCCCTGAATTGATAGAGGCGGCGCCCACCGTGCTGGTGGCGGGCGCGGATGCGGCCGGTCAACGCCTCGACCAGTGGCTGGCGGCAAGCCTCGGCCGGGATATGTCGCGCAGCCGCGTGCAGATGCTGATCAGGCAGGGCGCGGTCAGCGTCGACGGCAAACCGGTCGACGAGACCAAGCGCAAGATGACGCCGGGTGAAAGCGTCTCGGTCGTCATGCCGGAGCCGGAACCGGCGGAGCCGCAAGGCGAAAACATCGCGCTCGATGTGCTCTATGAGGACGACGAACTGATCGTCATCAACAAGCCGGCGGGGCTTGTCGTGCATCCCGGCGCCGGCAACTGGACCGGCACGCTGGTCAATGCGCTGATCCATCACTGTGGCGACAGTCTTTCCGGCATCGGCGGCGTGCGCCGGCCCGGCATCGTGCACCGCCTCGACAAGGAGACCAGCGGCGTCATGGTGATCGCCAAGACCGACCGCGCCCACAAGTCGCTGTCCGAAGCCTTCGCCGATCACGGCCTGACCGGCGATCTCGAACGTGCCTATCTGGCACTGGTTTGGGGCATACCGCAGAGGCCGACCGGAAAGGTCGATGCGCCGCTCGGCCGCGCCGCCGATCGCGTGCGCCGTGCCGTGGTGCCGGAAGGACGCGACGATGCCCGCCATGCGGTTACCCACTTTGCCGTCCAGGAGCGCTTCGGCGAGACACAGCAGGAATTCGCCACGGCAAGTCTGGTCGAGTGCCGGCTCGAAACCGGCCGCACCCACCAGATCCGCGTCCACATGGCGCATATCGGCCATCCCGTGATCGGCGATCCAGACTATGGTCAGGCCTTCCGCACCAAGGCCAACCGGCTGCCCGAACCGCTGAAAAGTCAGGTCAAGACCTTTCCCCGGCAAGCTTTGCACGCCTGGCTCCTTGCATTTCGCCACCCGAGTACCCATCTAGCGATGAGGTTCGAAGCGCCTATACCGAGGGATATGGAGGAACTCGTATGCGGCTTTCGCAAGCTCTGAACCTGCTCCAGAAAACTTGAGCGGCGTTGTTCACTTCAGCGTGACACACTGTTTCGTGTTGAACAAATGCCTGTCTTTTCTGGTTTTGTTCCTGTATAACCACTGACGTCGCGAGCGAGCCGTTTGGTGCTCGCGTCATATGCCCGCCGCGTTTCGGGGGCATCACTCCAATAGAGAGGGGGCGCTATCATGGCCCAGTCATTACCCAGTATCGTTTCCGGCGAAGGCGGCCTCAGCCGCTACCTGGAAGAAATCCGTCGCTTTCCCATGCTGCAGCCGCAGGAAGAGTACATGCTCGCCAAGCGTTATGCCGAGCATGAAGACACCACGGCTGCGCACAAGCTCGTCACCAGCCACCTCAGGCTCGTCGCCAAGATCGCCATGGGCTATCGCGGCTACGGTTTGCCGATCGGCGAAGTGATTTCGGAAGGCAATGTCGGCCTGATGCAGGCCGTCAAGAAATTCGAACCGGAGCGTGGCTTCCGCCTCGCGACCTATGCCATGTGGTGGATCAAGGCCTCGATCCAGGAGTACATCCTGCGCTCGTGGAGCCTGGTCAAGATGGGCACGACCGCCAACCAGAAGCGCCTGTTCTTCAACCTGCGCAAGGTGAAGGGCAAGATCCAGGCGCTCGATGACGGCGACTTGAAGCCCGACCAGATCGCCGAGATCGCCACCAGGCTGAACGTTTCCGAAGCCGAAGTGGTGTCGATGAACCGCCGCCTGTCGGGCGACGCCTCGCTCAATGCCCCGATCCGGGCGAGCGAAGGTGAGTCCGGCGAATGGCAGGACTGGCTGGTCGACGACCACGAAAGCCAGGAAGAGATGCTGATCGAGCAGGACGAGTTGGAGAACCGGCGCGGCATGCTGTCGGGCGCCCTTGCCGTGCTCAACGAGCGCGAGCGGCGCATCTTCGAGGCCCGTCGCCTCGCCGAGGAGCCGCTGACGCTGGAAGAGCTGTCGTCCGAGTTCGACATCAGCCGCGAGCGCGTGCGCCAGATCGAGGTGCGTGCCTTTGAGAAGGTGCAGGATGCGGTCAAGGCCGCCGCCAAGCGTCAGACCCAGGCGCTGCGCACCATCGAAGCCCAACCGGCGGCGTAAAGCCAGTATCGGCAATGAAACAACGGCGGCGTCAGGAAACTGGTGCCGCCTTTTTTGTGTCTAACCTTTGCGCCGGCGATTGGCGAAAGCCAGGGCGACATCCGATCCCCCTTGCGGGGGAGATCGGCAATTTCACCGGCCGCGCCCGGCACAAAATACTTCTCACAGCCCATCCAGCGGAAACTTCAGGTACCGCCGGCCATTCGCCTCGGGCTCCGGCAGCCGTCCGCCATTCATGTTGACCTGCAGCGCATGCAGGATCAGCCTCGGCATCGGCAGCGTCCTGTCCCGAGCCTCGCGCAGGGCGACGAACTCGGCCTCGCTGCGGGCGGCGACGAGATGGGTGTTGGTCGCCTTCTGCGCCGCCACCGTGCTTTCCCACAAGGGCTCGCGGCCGCCGGGCTGATAGTCATGGCCGACGAAGACGCGCGTCTCGTCCGGCAGCGCCAGAATGTCCTGGATCGATCGCCAGAGCCGCCCGGCACTGCCGCCGGGAAAATCCGTCCTCGCCGTACCGCTGTCGGGCATGAACAGTGTATCGTGGACAAAGGCGGCATCGCCGACCACGTAGGTGATCGAGGCCAACGTGTGCCCGGGCGAGAACAGCACCTTGACCGGAAGCGTGCCGACCTGAAAGGTTTCGCCTTCGGCAAAAAGCCTGTCCCACTGTGAACCGTCGGCGGGAAAATCCGGCCAGTTGTAGATCGCCTTCCACAGTTTCTGGACGCCGACGACCCTGTCGCCGATCGCCGTCGGTGCGCCGGTCCTCTCTCTCAGATAGTGCGCCGCCGAGAAATGGTCGGCATGCGGATGGGTGTCGAGGATCCATTCGACGCTCAGCCCCTGCTCGCTGATGAAATCGAGCAGGACATCGGCATTCTTCGTTGCCGTGGCGCCGGATCTTTCGTCGAAATCGAGGATCGGATCGATGATGGCGCATCGCTTCGTCGCCTGGTCGGCGACGACATACTGAATGGCCCCAGTCGGCTTGTCGTAGAAGCCGCTGACCTGCGGCCTGGCCAAAGCTACGTCCAATTTCGGCTTCCCCACGCTTGGCCAGCAGGAACTATTTTCTCTGACGGCACCCGAAAGGAGCATGGTCGTCCGCTCGGGTGACCCAGTCAAGTATCATTTCGCTCGCAGCGACGAGAACGCCAAAAACTGTTCCGAAGCAATCAGGCGGATGGCTGCTTGGTCTTCCTCAGATAGGGCAGGATGGTCTCGTAAGCGCCGAAACGCTTGATCGCATCCTCGTTGGAAACGGCGGCGGTGATGATGACGTCCTCGCCCTGCTTCCAGTTCGCCGGCGTCGCCACCTGATGCTTGGCGGTCAGCTGCATGGAATCGACCGCGCGCAGAATCTCGTCGAAGTTGCGGCCCGTGGTCATCGGGTAGGTCAGCACCAGCTTGATCTTCTTGTCCGGTCCGATGACGTAGACCGAGCGCACCGTGGCGTTGTCGGCGGGCGTGCGGCCCTCCGACGTTTCGCCGGCACCGGCGGGCAGCATGTCATAGAGCTTGGCGACCTTGAGATCCTTGTCGCCGATCAGCGGATAGTGCACCGTTTGGCCGGTCGCCGTCTTGATGTCGGCCTGCCACTTGTCGTGGCTCGCAACCGGATCGACCGAAATGCCGATGATCTTGACGTTGCGCTTCTTGAACTCACCCTCAAGCCCGGCCATCGTGCCAAGCTCGGTCGTGCAGACCGGCGTGAAATTCTTCGGGTGGCTGAACAGGATCGCCCAGCCGTCACCGATCCATTCATGGAATTTGATCGTCCCTTGCGTGGTCTCGGCGGTGAAATCCGGCGCGATATCGTTGATACGAAGGCTCATGGAACATCTCCCCTGTAAACAGATTCCGCCAGAAGCAAGAGGCGGCAAACCATGGCCGCCATCACATGTCCACGCTCCGGCAATCGCCATCTTAGCGCAAAAATTGCGGCCGCGAGATAATATCAAACTCTTGTCGGCGGAAGTGCGAGAATTTTCATGCTGCCGGGGGCACCGCCAGCGGATGAGAGCTTTGGTTTGAACTCGAAGTGCGCGCTGCCTCAGGTCTTGTTGACCGCCAAGGTCGCCGTCAGGTCTTCCATCCGCTGCGCCAGCGCGCCAAGCGCATTGGTCAGCACGCTGTCGTTCTTGTCGGCCTTGGTCAGGGCGTCGTCGCGGGTCTTGCGCAAGGTCAGCACTTCGCTTTCCATGCCCTTGACGCGCTTCTGCAGCTCCGAGAGTTCGTCCATCACCATGATGCCGGCCATCACCGTCAGCCGCTGGTCGCCGATCTCGCCAAAGGAGTCCTTCAGATGCGAGACATAGCGGTCGAAACGTTCGGCAAGGTCGATCAGATGATCTTCCTGGCCTTCGTCGCAGGCCATCCGATACTGTTTGCCGTCGATGGAAACCGTGACTTGAGCCATGAGCCTACCTGTCCAGCCCCCTACCTGTCCAACACAGCGCGGATGGTTTCCATGGCGGTCACCAGCCGTCGCGAGACTTCCTTGTTGGCGTCTTCCAGCCGTTCGGCACGCGCTTCGGAATTGTCGAGTTCCTGTGCCAGCCGGGAGCGGTCGGCATTCATCCGCTGCACCTCGGCCTCGGCTTCCGAGTAATCGCGCTCATGCTCGAGCTTGGCCGCGACAGCGTTTTCCAGCCCCTCGATGGCCTTTCCCAGCCTGGCGATAACTTCCTTGAGTGTGGCTTCCCCGGTCATGGCCTTCTTCCTGTGCCCTGCCCATCACCGAATCGTTCGCGTTCAGAACGCGTTATTCAGGAAACATTAGGCACCGGGTGAAGGCAACGTCAACAAAGCTCTCGCGACTGTCCCCTGCTAACGCTAATGTAGACCCGCCGCCGGCATCACAAGGCCGGCAAATGTGCACCGATTTGTTGACTAAAAGCGCGCGCCTGCTATGTGTCGCGCACCCTTTTCAAGGGCTCTCCCAAGCCCCCAAACCCCCACTTCTGGAGGAATCATGACGTCGCGTGAACAACATGACCGGATGGCCAATGCGATCCGCTTTCTCTCCATGGATGCAGTCGAGAAGGCAAATTCCGGCCATCCCGGCCTGCCGATGGGTTGCGCCGACATCGCCACGGTGCTGTTCACGCGCTTCCTGAAATATGATCCCAAGGCCCCGCACTGGGCCGACCGCGATCGTTTCATCTTGTCGGCCGGCCATGGCTCGATGCTGCTCTATTCGCTGCTGCATCTGACTGGCTACGAAGACATGACCATCGACCAGATAAAGCACTTCCGCCAGTTGGGCTCGAAGACTGCTGGCCACCCCGAATACGGCCATGCCACCGGCATCGAGACGACGACCGGCCCGCTTGGCCAGGGCCTCGCCAATTCGGTCGGCTTCGCTCTCGGCGAGCGCATCATGAACGCCGCCTTCGGCAACGATCTCGTCGATCACTACACCTACGTGCTTGCTGGCGACGGCTGCCTGATGGAAGGCGTCTCCCAGGAAGCCATCGCGCTTGCCGGGCACCTCAAGCTCAACAAGCTGATCGTCTTCTGGGACAACAACAACATCTCGATCGACGGTCCGGTATCGCTGTCCGACAACACCGATCAGGTCGCCCGCTTCCAGGCCTCCGGCTGGAATGCCAGCCACATCGACGGCACCGACCCGGAAGCCATCGCCTATGCGATCGAAGCCGCCCGTCATTCCGACAAGCCGACGATGATCGCCTGCAAGACGACCATCGGCTTCGGCGCACCGACCAAGGCCGGCACCAACAAGGCGCACGGCTCACCGCTCGGCGCCGACGAGATCGCCGGCGCGCGCAAGTTCTTCAACTGGGATTCGCCGCCCTTCGAGATCCCGGCCGACATCCTCGACGCCTGGCGCACCGCCGGCAAGGCCGGCGTCAAGGCGCGCACCGACTGGGAAGGCCGCCTCGCCAAGGCCGACGCGAAGCTGCAGGCCGAGTTCGAGCGCCGCATCAGCGGCAAGCTGCCGTCTGATTTCGACGCCGTCATTGCCGATTACAAGAAGAAGCTCTCGGCCGACAAGCCGAAGGTCGCCACCCGCAAGTCGTCCGAGATGGCACTGGAAATTATCAACGGCGCCGTGCCCGAGACCATCGGCGGTTCCGCCGACCTGACCGGCTCCAACAACACCAAAACCAGCCAGACCAAGAACATCACATCAGACGATTATGGCCAGCGCTATGTCCACTTCGGCATCCGTGAGCACGGCATGGCGGCCGCGATCAACGGCCTGACGCTGCATGGCGGCCTCATCGCCTATGGCGGCACTTTCCTGTGCTTCTCCGACTATGCCCGTCCGTCGATGCGGCTGGCGTCGCTGATGGGCATCCGCTCGATCTTCGTCATGACCCATGACTCCATCGGTCTGGGCGAGGACGGCCCGACCCACCAGCCGGTCGAGCATCTGGCCGCATTGCGCGCCATCCCCAACCACAATGTCTTCCGCCCGGCCGACGCGGTGGAAACCGCCGAGTGCTGGCAGATCGCCCTCGCATCGGAAAAGACGCCGTCGACGCTGGCGCTGACCCGCCAGAACCTGCCGACGGTGCGCAACGAATTCGTTGCCAGGAACCTGAGCAGCCAGGGCGCCTATGAACTGGCCGCAGCCAGCGGCGAGGCGGCGGTGACGATCTTCGCCACCGGCTCCGAGGTCGAGATCGCGCTCGGTGCCCGCGACCTGCTTGAAAAGCATGGTCATCCCACACGCGTCGTCTCGGTGCCTTGCTTCGAGCTGTTTGACCAGCAGAGCGCCGACTATCGAAAGGCGACGATCGGCGACGCGCCGGTCAAGATGGCGATTGAAGCCAGCATCCGCCAGGGCTGGGATCATCTGATCGGCTCCGACGGCATCTTCATCGGCATGACCGGTTTCGGGGCTTCGGGCAGCATCGAACAGCTTTATCCGCATTTCGGCATCACCGCCGAAGCTGCGGCCAACGCGGCGGAAGCCCGCCTGCATGCCAAGTAGGTTGGTTCAAAGCCGGCGAAATCGCGCAAGGCGGTTTCGCCGGGCTGGCCCAACCTAATCGATTTAAATCCACATCGCTGCGGCTGGATTCTTTCCGCTTCCGCCGCTATGAAACTGCGGACCCATCGTCTGCCGTCCAGCTCCCAGGGAGAGAATAATGACCGTCAGAGTTGCCATCAACGGATTCGGCCGCATCGGCCGCAACATCCTGCGCGCCATCCATGAATCCGGCCGCAGGGACATAGACGTCGTCGCAGTCAACGACCTCGGCCCGGTCGAGACCAACGCGCACCTCTTGCGCTACGACAGCGTGCACGGCCGCTTCCCGCATGAAGTCTCGGTGTCCGGCGACCAGATCACCGTCGGCAAGGAGACGTTCAAGGTCACCGCAATCAAGGATCCGACGCAGCTGCCGTGGAAGGAACTTGGCATCGACATCGCACTCGAATGCACCGGCATCTTCACCGCCCGCGACAAGGCAGCCGCGCATCTGACCGCCGGCGCCAAGCGCGTCATCGTTTCGGCCCCGGCCGAAGGCGCCGACCTCACCGTGGTCTACGGCATCAACCACGACCAGCTGACCAAGGACCACATCATCATCTCGAATGCGTCCTGCACCACCAACTGCCTGGCGCCGCTGGCAGCCGTGCTGCACGAGACGGTCGGCATCGAAAAGGGCATGATGACGACCATCCATTCCTATACAGGCGACCAGCCGACGCTGGACACCATGCACAAGGATCTCTACCGCGCCCGCGCCGCCGCCCTGTCGCAGATACCGACCTCGACCGGTGCCGCCAAGGCGATCGGCCTCGTGCTGCCCGACCTCAAGGGCAAGCTTGACGGCATCTCGATCCGCGTGCCGACCCCGAACGTCTCTGTCGTCGACTTCAAGTTCATCGCCAAGCGTGCGACCACCGTCCAGGAGATCAACGACGCAGTGATCGCCGCTTCCAACGGCAAGCTGAAGGGTATCCTCGGCGTCACCCATCACCCGAACGTCTCGATCGACTTCAATCACGATCCGCGCTCCTCGATCGTGGCGCTCGACCAGACCAAGGTGATGGACGGCAACTTCGTTTCGGTGCTGTCCTGGTACGACAACGAATGGGGTTTTTCCAACCGCATGGGCGATACAGCAGTCGCCTTCGGCAAGACCATCGCCTGATCGCGGACCCATCTTCTCGAGACGTGAGACGCCCGGCTTCGTCCGGGCGTTTTTCATGAGTGCGCCTTGCGCCTTCACAATTGGGGTCCTGAGCGCCAAAACATCCGAAAATCAGCGGCATAGGCAAAAAACCACCCCGCTGCCTTGCACTGGTCATGTCTTCGCCCCACTCTGCCGTGAAGCGAGAGAAAGAGGAATTCGAGGGCCAAATCACGGATGGAGCACGCGATCTATCTCGTCACGCTGGTCGGTACAGCGCTTGTCGTCGCCGCCGCCTTTTCGAGCCTGATCGCCTTCCGCTTCGGCGCCCCGCTTCTGCTCCTGTTTCTCTGCATTGGCCTGGCCACTGGCACCGACGGTCTCGGCATCCAGTTCGACAATGCCCGCATCGCCTATTTTGCCGGCTCACTGGCGCTGGCCGTCATTCTGTTCGATTCCGGCTTCGGCACTCCACTCAACGCCTTGCGGCAGGCCGCCGGTCCAGCGCTGTCGCTGGCAACCTTCGGCGTGCTTGTCACCACCGGCCTGTTCGGCGCCGCCGCCCACTATCTGCTCCACCTCACCTGGCTGGAATCCTTCCTGCTCGGCGCCGCCGTCGCCTCCACCGATGCCGCGGCCGTGTTCTTCCTGTTGCGCGCCGGCGAGATCAATCTGCGCGAACGCGTGCGTTCGACGCTCGAGGTGGAATCCGGCACCAACGACCCGATTGCCATCTTCCTGACCATCACTCTGGTCGAGGTCATCGCCGCTAACGCCAACCCCGAGACCAATGTCCTGGTCACCAGCCTGTTCCTCGGCTTCCTTCTCAACATGGGCCTCGGCGCCGTCGTCGGCGTGCTCGGCGGCCTCGCGATCGTGCGCCTCGTCGACCGGCTCAATCTCGACCACGGCCTGCTGCCGATCTTCGTGCTGACCTTGTCCCTGATGGTCTTTGCCGCGGCCGGCGCCATTGGCGGCTCCGGCTTCCTGGCGGTCTATCTCGCCGGCCTCATCGCCGGCAATTCCGACATCCGCGCCGTCACCATCCTCAAGCGTTTCCAGGACGGCATGTCCTGGCTGGCGCAGATCATCATGTTCCTGATCCTTGGTTTGTTCGCGACGCCGTCGCAGTTCCCGGCCATCATGGTGCCGGCAGTGCTGCTCGGCCTCTTCCTGATGTTCGTGGCGCGGCCGATCGCGGTCTGGCTTTGCCTGGTCCCGTTCCGTCTGCCGCGTCCCGAGGTCGCCTTCGTTTCCTGGGTTGGCCTGCGCGGCGCGGTGTCGATCCTGCTCGCCATCACCCCGCTGCTCGGCGGCCTGGAAAACGGCCGCGTCATCTTCAATACCGCCTTCATCATCGTGCTGGTGTCGCTGGTCATCCAGGGCTGGACGGTCGGGCCGCTGGCCCGCCGCCTCGGTTTGATCGTGCCGGCCCGCCTTGGACCGCTGGACAAGGTCGAGCTGGAACTGCCGGGCTCGGCCCATCACGAACTTCTTGCCTATCGCGTCGCACCCGGCAGCCCGGTAGCGCGCGGCGAGCGAATCCCGCGCTGGGCCCGGCCCTCGCTAGTGCTGCGCGACGGTCGCTCGATGCGCTTCCAGGACATGGGCCGGCTCGCCGCCGGCGACCAGGTCTACATCTTCGTGCCGGACCGTTATCCGCGCCTGCTGGACAAGCTGTTCGCCAGCCGCGCCGTGGTCGATCCCGAGGACGCCGATTTCTTCGGCGCTTTCGCCGTCGATCCTGCACGCTCTGCCGCCGAACTGGAAATAGCCTATGCGCCCGGGCTCACCGACGTGGAGCAGCAAATGACCGTTGGCGCGCTGGTCACGGCGCGGCTCGGCGGCCATGCCGAATATGCCGACCGGGTGCTGATCGGCCCGATCGAACTGATCGTTCGCGACGTCGACGACAAGGGCAAGATCACGGGCCTCGGCCTTTCCTTTGAACCGACCGCGCCGGTTGCCCGGGTGCCGGTTTTCCTCAGCGCTGGCGAAATCGCCGACCGTCTCTCCACCTTCATCCGCAACTGGCGCAAGCCTACCGAGACGCGAGCGGACGAGGCGCGCGCGGACGAGATGCCTACCCCGGAACCCGCGCCCGAAAAGGCGGCGCCCGGAAACTGACAGCTTCGGTTGCCGACGCTGCCCTTCATCCGCCCGCGGCACGAAATCGTGCCGGCTTCAAAAATTCGTTTCGAACCCGGGCTAAGCCTTGCATCATCGTTGGCGCGGGGTATGGTCGCCCGATTTTTCGCGAAAGGAACCCGCATGGCCGCCTTCAAGACACTCGACGATATCGGCAACATCAGCGGCAAGCGCGTGCTGGTGCGCGTCGACCTCAACGTGCCTGTCGCCGAAGGCAAGGTCACCGACGCTACCCGCATCGAACGCATTGCACCGACCATCGCCGAACTGTCCGGCAAGGGCGCCAAGGTCATCCTGCTTGCCCATTTCGGCCGGCCCAAGGATGGTCCTTCGCCTGAATTTTCGCTGGAGCCGATCGCCAAGGCGACGGCCGACGTGCTCGGCCGCCCCGTAGGCTTCGCCAGCGACTGCGTTGGCGGTACCGCGGCAAGCGCCGTCGCCGCCATGAGCGAGGGCGATGTGCTGCTGCTTGAAAACACCCGCTTCTACAAGGCCGAGGAAAAGAACGATCCGGCTTTCACCGAAAAGCTTGCCGCCAATGGCGACATCTTCGTCAACGACGCCTTTTCCGCCGCGCACCGCGCCCATTCGTCGACCGAGGGGCTGGCACATCTACTGCCGGCCTTTGCCGGCCGCACCATGCAGGCCGAGCTCGAAGCGCTGGAGAAGGGCCTGGGCAATCCGGTCCGTCCCGTCGTTGCCATCGTCGGCGGCGCCAAGGTCTCGACCAAGATCGACCTGCTGATGAACCTGGTGAAGAAGGTCGACGCATTGGTCATCGGTGGCGGCATGGCCAACACCTTCCTGGCCGCGCGCGGCACCGATATCGGCAAATCACTGTGCGAGCATGATCTCGCCACGACCGCCAAGCAGATCATGATCGAAGCGGCCGAGGCCGGCTGCGCCATCATCCTGCCGGTCGACGGCGTCGTGGCCAAGGAATTCAAGGCAGGCGCGGCCTGCGAGACCGTCGCCATTTCGGACGTGCCGGCCGACGGCATGATCCTCGATGTCGGCGCCAAAACCGTGACGACCATCGGCGAATGGATCAACCGCGCCGCGACACTGGTGTGGAACGGCCCGCTCGGCGCCTTCGAGATCGCACCCTTCGACCATGCGACGGTGGCGGCGGCCAAGCACGCGGCTCAGCGCACCGCGGCCGGCAAGCTGGTCTCCGTTGCCGGCGGCGGCGATACGGTGGCGGCCCTCAACCATGCCGGTGTCGCCGACGACTTCACCTATGTCTCGACCGCCGGCGGCGCCTTCCTGGAATGGATGGAAGGCAAGCCGCTGCCCGGCGTCGATGTGCTGAAACGCTAGACGCGCTTGGCGTCGCGGAACGCGGGAAACGGATAAGCCGATCAACACATGGAGAGAACGGGCAAGGTCGCCCGAGACTTTCAATCGATTCGAGCTTTCCGAGGCTCTTCCTTTGGCGGTAGACTTCCCTTAAGCGCGGAACGAAACCCTTCAGGAGAAGCAAAATGAGCGAACGTCTCGAAGACATTGCCGCCGCGATCGTCGCCGATGGCAAGGGCCTGCTGGCAGCCGATGAAAGTTCCGGCACCATCAAGAAGCGCTTCGACGTCATCGGCGTCGAATCGACCGCCGATAGCCGCCGCGACTATCGCGAGATGATGTTTCGCGCCCGAGATGCGATGACCCGCTACATTTCCGGCGTCATCCTCTACGACGAGACGATCCGCCAGAAAGCTGCCGACGGCACGCCGCTGGTCGACATCATCAAGGCTGCTGGTGCCATACCCGGCATCAAGGTCGACGCCGGCGCCAAGCCTCTGGCCGGCTTTCCCGGCGACACCATCACCGAGGGCCTCGACGGCCTGCGCGAGCGCCTTGCCGAGTACTACAAGCTCGGCGCCCGCTTCGCCAAATGGCGCGCGGTGATCGACATCGACCAGGCCAAGGGCGTGCCCTCGGCCAATTCGATCAGCTCGAACGCCCATGCACTCGCCCGCTATGCGGCCCTTTGCCAGGAGGCCGGCATCGTGCCGATCGTCGAACCGGAAGTACTGATGGACGGCGCCCACGACATCCACACCTGCTATGACATTTCGAAGGCGACGCTAATCAAGCTCTATGACGAGCTCCATGCGGCGCGAGTCGTCCTCGAAGGCACCATCCTGAAGCCCAACATGGTGCTGGCCGGCAAGAAATCGGGCAAGGTGAGCAGCCCGGAACAAGTCGCGGAAAAAACCATAAAACTGTTTCGCGAGACCGTGCCGGCAGCCGTGCCGGGCATCGCCTTCCTCTCCGGCGGCCAGGCGGACGAGGAAGCGACCGCCAACCTCAACGCCATCAATGCCATCGGCCCGCACCCATGGAAGCTGACCTTCTCCTACGGCCGCGCGCTACAGGCCGCGCCGCAGAAAGCCTGGAGCGGCAAGGCGTCGAACGTAGCCGCCGGCCAGGCCGCCTTCACCCATCGTGCCCATATGAACCATCTGGCGGCGCTTGGAAAATGGAAGGCGAGCCTGGAACAAGCCGCCTGATTGCAGTCCTTCTGTCTTCCGTCGAGCCCGGGCCATGCGCCCGGGTTTTTGTTTGTGACGTGCCGACTTGGGGTGGAGTGTCTGCGTCCTTATTTCCCTTTGGCGCTGGAGCATGATCCCGAAAAGTGGAATCCGGTTTCGGAAAAAGGCGCAACCAAACAGTCGACATGTCGGCTTTCGCCCATCCCGAACGTCCTTGGGATGACAGACAGGGAGAGATTCATGCATCGCAGCAAGGTTGTTTCGCGCGAAGACTGGTTTCAAGCGCACAAGGCGCATCTGGCGCGCGAGAAGGAACTGACGCGGCTTCGCGAGCGGATCGCGGCTGAGCGGCGTGAACTGCCCTGGCTGAAGATCAGGAAGGACTATGTCTTCGAGACCGAGCAAGGGCCGAAGAAACTGACCGACCTGTTTGCCGGCGACAGCCAGCTGATCGTCTACCACTTCATGTTCGGGCCGGGTTGCGGCCATCATTGCCTGGGCTGCTCGTTCCTTGCCGACCATATCGACGGCGCCAATCAGCATCTGAGACATCACGACGTGTCTCTGGTCGTGATCTCCCGCGCGCCGCTAGCGGAACTTCTGCCCTACAAGCAGCGCATGGGCTGGAAATTCGACTGGGTGTCGTCCTATGCCTCGGATTTCAATTTCGACATGCAGGTCTCTTTCACCGACAAGCAGATCGCCGCCGGCGATACCACCTACAATTTCGAGACCCGTCCCAGGACATCGAAGGAGCTTCCCGGCACCAGTGTTTTCTACAGGGACGAGACCGGCGACATCTTCCTCACCTTCATGTCGCGCGCCCGTGGCGGCGAGTCACTGATCGGCACGTATGACTATCTCGATATGACGCCGAAGGGCCGCAACGAAAACGGCCCGTATCACAGTTTGATGGACTGGGTGCGGCTGCACGACGAATATCAGGAAGGATGGGCGGCAAAGCCGAACTGCTGCGACTGAAGGCTTTCAACCGGGCACAAACTTGCGCTAAGTCTGCCCCGATCGTTAACGGTATTGCCATGCGCTTCCCGGCCCTCCTCACCTGGCTCGCTTACCCGGTATATGTCTGGCAAGGCCTCGGCGTGCGCCGCCGCACGACGCGCATGCTGCCGGCGCAGGGGCCGGTCATGCACGAAATCGCCGGCATAGCGCCGGCGATCTCGCTTCTGGTGCTGGGCGATTCCTCCGCCGCTTCGGTCGGCATCGGCAATTCGGAAAACGGGCTTGCCGCACAACTCGCCGTGCTGATTGCGCAAAACACCGGCCGCGCCGTGCGCTGGCGAGCCGCCGGCTTCAATTCGGCAACGTCGGGCCAGATCCGCGACCATGTCCTGCCCAACCTGTCGGCCGATCCATGGACGCACATCGTGCTCGCCATCGGCACCAACGACACCAAGAATTTTCATTCCGTGCCGCGCTTCAAGAAGGAGTTCGGCGGCCTGCTCTATGCGCTCCGTGCCAAATGGCCGGAGGCGCGGGTGGTGTGGTCGCCGGTGCTGGAGTTCACGCGGGCGCCGGCAATGCCGCCGTTGCTCGGCAAGATCCTTGAGATCCGCGCCATCGACATGAACCGGATGGGCGAACGCCTCTGCCTGGAGCGCGGCGCGGTGCCGGCGTCGCGCCTGCCCATCACCAATCCCGAGGCCGGCTTTGCCTCAGACGGCTTTCACGCCTCGGAAGCAGGCTACCGCGCCTGGGCCGAGCATCTCGTCGACCCGGTGCTTGGCGGCTGAAGGTTGACGCGGCCGCCCGGCAGGCGAGGGCTATGCCCAGTGCCCAAGCACGGCCGTTATCGAAATCGCGGCCATTGCCAGCAGCGCCAGCTTCCAGAAGTCGCTGCGCCGTTTCAGTCCCGGCCAGCCGAGCGGCTTGATCAGCTGAATGACCATGATACCAACAATGACGAGCGCGAGGAGTTTCGACATGCCGCCTTTGACCAGCAACGCGGCCGGCTGTCAAAGCGCCTCGTTCCTTACCCGAGAACAACAGGCGCCGCGATCCCGAACCAGAATGCGGCGCCCGCCATTGACCGGCGAGCGACCTACTTCAGCGGCTTGAGGCCGGCCTCGATCGAGGCGCGTTTCGCTTCGAGGAACGGCGGCAAGGCGAGGCTTTCACCCAGCGTTTCCAGCGGCTCGTCGGCAGTGAACCCCGGCCCGTCTGTGGCGATTTCGAACAGGATGCCGTTCGGCTCGCGGAAATAGAGCGAGCGGAAGTAATAGCGCTCGACCTCGCCGCTCGACGGCAGCCGGAATTCGGCCAGCCGCGCGGTCCATTGATGCAGCGTCTCCTGGTCCGGCGCCCGGAAGGCGACATGGTGGACCGCACCCGCACCTTGCCGTGCCGGCGCCAACCCCGGCTGCAACAGAATATGCAACTCCGCCGCAGGCCCGCCCTCACCCATTTCGAAGACGTGAACCTGACCCTCCGGCGACGCGTACTCGCGCGCCTTGCGCATGTTCATAACCTTGGTCACGACTGCCTCGGTGTTGGTGATATCAGGGACGCTGATGACGATCGGCCCGAGCCCGCGGATCTGGTGCTCGGCCGGCACCGGGCTCTGCGCCCAGGGATGACTGTCGCCTTTGCCGTCGTCGCTCACGAGCCGAAGGCGCTGGCCTTCGGGGTCTTCGAAATCCAGACTCGGGTAGCCGCCGATCTCGGCGATCTCTCCCGTCACAATGCCTTCGCCTGCCAAGTGCTGCTTCCACCAGCCAAGGCTCTCTTGGTTGCCGACCCTGAGGCTGGTCCGCGCAATGCTGTGCGTACCGCGCTTCTCGCGTCCGACCGGCCAGTCGAAGAAGGTGAGATCGGTGCCCGGTGTGGCTTCGCCATCGGCATAGAAGAGGTGGTAGGCCGAGGTGTCATCCTGGTTCACGGTCTTCTTGACCAGCCGCAGACCCAGCACCTTCGTATAGAAGTGAAGATTGCCCGGCGCATTGGCGGTGATGGCGGTGAGGTGGTGGATACCTGTCAGTTGCAAGCTCATGGTCGTCTCCCTGGTTTTGGGAACGAATTTTCTCCTCTCATATCAGAACTGCGGCCACGTCGCTGAAGGCCGCGTATTCCGACAGTCCGTCGCCGGAAGCTGAACAACGGGCCTTGACCAGCGTCGTTGCAGTGAACAATCGGGATGTGGGAAGCCTGTGCGCATCACGGTTTGACGTCAGTGAAAGAAGGATCCCTTCCTGGCAAATGCACCAGTCGGAATTATCGTCGCCGTCCTGCCACCCTCCTGACAGACTGCTGTCAGGAGGGGTGTGCGATAGTGTCTTCATCAGAAGAGAGGAGACCAGCCATGAACGGTTTTACCATTTTGCGCGGTATGCAGCACTATGTCGGCAAGATCCGGACGATGCGCAATGAGATCCGCACCCGGCGGCTCATGAACTCGCTGCCAGCGGACATTCGCAAGGATATCGGCTGGCCGGACATGTATGCCGACCGTCGCTTTCGCGGCAATTGAGTGAGACGAATTTTTCGACGCTGCGGTTGGATGTGGGCTCCGCAACGCCCAGATAACAGGTCGGCGCGTGAGGGATGGAGCGAGCTTATGCCCGAACAGAAGACAATCGGCTTTCTTTTCATCGAAGGTTTTGCCGACTGGGAGTACGGGCTGCTGGCGGCTTCGGCGGTCGAATGGTTCGGCGCCCGCGCCGTATCGCTAGCGCCTGACGGCAAGCCGGTGACCGGCATCAGCGGCTTTCAGCTGACGCCCGATCGCTCGGCAAAAGCCGATGAGAATTCCGATCTCGACGCCATTGCCGTCATCGGCTCCGACGAATGGGCCGGTAAGGCACCGCCGGATGTTGCTGACCTGCTCAATGCTGTTGCATCGCGGGGCGGCGTGGTCGGCGGCATCTGCGCCGGCACTTTGGCGCTGGCGCGCGCCGGCCTGTTCGAGAAGGCCAGGCACACCAGCAATGGCCGCGACTGGATCAATGGTCATCAAGCCGGCTATGCCGGCGTCAGCCTCTATCAGGACGTGCCGCATGCTGTGGCTGACGGCAAGATTGTCTCCGCCCCGGGCTCGGCGCCGGGCACTTTCGCGCTTGCCTTTCTGAAGACGCTTTATCCGGAAAGAGGCGGCGATCTCGCGCAGATGCGGACACTTTACGCCAAGGAGTATGCTGAATCCTCCTGACAGCATGCTGTCAGGAGGGGGCGTGCAATGGTGCAAGCTTCAGACCCTGTGCATCGGCGGTCGAAAGGACGATCGATGAAGAGTTGGAACGACAGACTGAACACACCAGGCATCAACATCGTGAAGCCGAGGCCGCGCACGATGCCCGATGTCATCGAAGGTCAGCCTATGCTGATGCCGACGGTCCAGCAGGTCGATGATTTCATCCGCTCAATTCCGGAAGGCGTCGAGATGGACGTGCGTCCGCTGCGCACGGCGCTCGCCATCGAGCATGGCGCCGAAGTGACATGTCCGGTTACCATAGGCTATCATCTGCGCACGATTGCCGATGCCGCCAATGAGGACCTTGAGCGCGGCATGGCGCTGAGCGACATCGCCCCTTTCTGGCGCGTGCTTGATACACAACGAGTAAACTGTCCTTCGGCGCGGAATTCGTCGCCATGCAGCGCAAGTGCGAAGGGCTGAAGCCGTAATGCATGTCATCTGGAAGTGGATCCGGTCCGGGAGCCACGGCATGCATGGGAACAACATTGGGGAAGCAAACGATGCGCCGCGCCGACAGGCTCTTCCAGATCGTGCAGCATCTGCGCGGTGGCCGTCTGGTCACCGCCCAGAAGCTCGGCACGTGGCTCGAGGTTTCCGAGCGAACCATCTATCGCGACATTGCCGACCTGCAGTCGACCGGGGTGCCGATCGATGGCGAGGCCGGCGTTGGCTATATGATGAGGGAGGGTTTCGACCTTCCACCGCTGATGTTCACGCGTGACGAGATCGTCGCGCTGGTTGCGGGCGCCCGCATGGTGCGCGCCTTTGGCGGTGCTGCCATGGCGCGCGCCGCCGACGAAGCGCTGGTGAAGATCGGCGCGGTACTGCCTGATGCCGAAAAGGACCGCATCGCCCGCACCGAGATCCACACGCCGATGTGGGTGGTCAGCGACGCCGCGCGTGAGGCGATCGACCTGATCGAGCGTGCGGTCGAAAAGCGCCAGGTGCTGACCATCGACTATTCGGACGAGGCAGGCCGCGGCACGGCCCGCGATATCCGTCCGCTCGGCCTGTGGTTCTGGGGCAAGGTGTGGACGCTGGTCGCCTGGTGCGAGATGCGCGACGACTTCCGCGCCTTCCGCATCGATCGTATCGCATCGGTGATCATCGCCGGCCGCATCTTCAAGCCGGAGCGCGGCAAGCAGCTTGCCGACTTCTACCGGGCGGTCGAGCGCAGCGAGGATTATGGCATGGCGCCGGACCGCTCCGCGCGGAGCTGAGGCCCGGCGCACGCAACAAAAAAGCCCGCTTGAAAGCGGGCTTTTTTGCCGAGAGTGTCGAAATCTCACTCCTCGTCGTCGTTGTCGGTTTTCTTCGACTTCAAGGCCGAGAGCTTGGCGAACACGGCGTTGGCGTCGAGTTCGGCATCCTCGTCCTTCGGCTTCTCGGGAGCCGGCACCAGCCGCTCGGTCAAGGCCGCCGGCAGCAGCGTGTCACCAGCCGGCTGCGCCTGCTCGCGACCGCGCGAGGCGCGATTGACTTCCATGTCGAGGTCGATCTGCGAGGCGAGGCCCAGCGTCACCGGGTCCATCGGCTGCAGATTGGCCGAGTTCCAGTGCTTGCGCTCGCGGATCTGCTCGATCGTCGACTTGGTGGTGCCGACGAGGCGCGAGATTTGCGCATCCTTGAGCTCGGGATGGTTGCGAACCAGCCAGAGGATGGCGTTTGGCCGGTCCTGGCGCTTCGAAAGCGGCGTGTAGCGCGGACCCTTGCGCTTGGATTCGGGCACCCGCACCTTGGGGTCCGAAAGCTTGAGGCGCTGGTTCGGGTCTTTCTCGGCGCGTGCGATCTCGTCGCGGGTCAGCTGGCCGGTCATGATCGGATCCATGCCCTTGATGCCTTGCGCCGATTCGCCGTCGGCGATCGCCTTGACCTCGAGCGGATGCAGACCGCAGAACTGCGCGATCTGCTCGAAGGAAAGCGCGGTATTGTCGACCAGCCAGACGGCGGTCGCCTTGGGCATCAGCAGCGTATTGGCCATTTAAAAATCCTTCTCGTTCGCCCGCGTTCCCGCGCGGGCGGTGGTTTAGAGCCACCAAAATGGGAAATTCGCGGCCTGTATAACCGTTCCATTGTTGTTTCGCAATGTTTTTGGAAGCAATGACTGGATGGCGCTCCCGCCATTGCCGCGAGCGAAACTGCGCCCAAAACGACAAAACCCGCCGGACTGCGTCCAGCGGGCTCGGAACCGCGACGGAAAACCCGTCTGATGCGGCTCTGGCTTGCCAGGCGTGACCTTCGCAGGTCACGCTCGACGTTAGATGGCCCTGCGGGCGATCTTTTCGATGTCGCCTCGGTTGATGCCGAGGTCGCTGAGCTGACGTGCGTTGAGGCGATTCAGTTCGCGGACGGTCTCGGTGTACATACGCCAGTTACGGTAAGCGCGGATCGGGTTCATGGTAGTCCTCCAAATCAGTGTTCGTTTTGATGATGCTCAAATAGGCATCATCGATGAGGACTTGAATGGCCGATTTTGCATAGCAATGATGCAAATGGTGCATTGCAGCATTAAACAACTGTTCATCTTGTAGGCAGTGAGGCGCACGCCCAGGACAAATCCGGATTCAAGTGATCCCGGCCTAGCCGACGTCGAGCACGATCTTGCCGATATTCTCGCCGTCTTCCATGCGCTCATGAGCCCGCCAGGCTTCGCTGAGCGGGAAGATCATGTCCATCACGGGAGCGATCTTGCGCGTACCGAGCAGTGGCCACACCTGCGCTTCCAGTGCCGCCGCGATCGCCGCCTTGAACTCGACGGTGCGAGGCCTCAGCGTCGAGCCGGTGTGGACGAGCCGCTTGACCATGATCTTCGAAAAGTCCGCGCTTGCGACAGCACCGGCCTGCACGGCGATCTGGACGATACGGCCTTCGACCGCCGCGGCCTCGTAGTTGCGCGCCACGTAGTCGCCGCCGACCATGTCGAGGATCACATTGGCGCCCTTGCCGCCCGTTGCCTCCTTCACCGCGGCGACGAAATCACCCTCGCGATAGTTGATCGCGCGGTCGGCGCCGAGCTTCAGGCAGGCATCGCATTTCTCCTTGCTGCCGGCGGTGGTGATGACATAGGCGCCGAAGGCCGAGGCCAGCTGGATTGCGGTGGTGCCGATGCCGGAAGAGCCGCCATGGACGAGCAGCGTCTCGCCGCGCTTCAGGCCGCCGCGCTCGAACACATTGTGCCAGACGGTAAAATAGTTTTCCGGCACGGCCGCGGCTTCGGTGTGGGTGAAGCCGGCCGGCAGCGGCAGGACGCTGCCGGCATGAACCTTGACATACTCGGCATAGCCGCCACCGGGCGTCAGCGCGCAGACGCGGTCGCCGATGCGCCAGCGCGATATGTCGTCGCCAACGGCCGCCACTTCGCCCGACGCCTCGAGGCCCGGCAGGTCCGACGCGCCGGGCGGCGGCGGATAGGCGCCCTTGCGCTGCTGGATATCGGGCCGGTTGACGCCGGCGGCATGCACCTTGATCAGTATCTCGCCGGGACCGGGCTGCGGCACGTCGCGCGTTTCCGGCTTCAGCACCCTCGGGCCACCCGGCTCCGAGATCGCAATGGCCGTCATTCTTGCCGGAATTTGCTGTCCGCTCGCCATGAGATTCCCGTCTTTCCTCGCCGTTGTCCGATCGGCTGTTTGCATCGACGCCCCTGCCCTATGTATGCTGATTGCGAAATCAGGCAAATGGCCAATCAGGGAGGAGCGACGATGGCGATCTTCGACGACGAACCCAAGAAGGCGCGCCCGCACGAGATCGGGCAGGACCTGTCACTGCTTTCCGTTGGTGAATTGTCGGAACGCATCGGCATCCTGCGAGACGAGATCGCCAGGCTGGAGGCTGAGCTCAAGGCCAAGGACACCACCAAATCGGCTGCCGAGGCGCTGTTCCGCCGCGGATAGAAGCGCCGGTGAAGGTCCGCCGCCGAAAAGCCCGAATGCGGCAGTCTCCAGACCCAGCGCCCTGTCAAACACGAGCCGGATCACACAATGTTCGCAACCTACCGCCCGATCCTCTCTCTGCTTCGCGGCACCGCCTTCCTGCTGGCGGCGTCTGGATTGCATGGGCTGTTGCTGCCCCTGCGCGGTCAGCTGGAAGGCTTCTCGACAGCGTCGCTCGGCCTGATGGGCACGGCCTGGGCCGGCGGCTTCGTCACCGGCTGCTTCTTTGCGCCGCGCATCGTGCGCCGCGCGGGCCATGTGCGCGCCTTCGGCGCCTTTGCCGCGTCGGGCGCCATCGTGGCGCTGCTCACCGGCCTGGTCATCGACGAATATGTCTGGATCCTGCTGCGCGCCTTCACCGGCTTCACCATGGCCGGCGCCTTCATGGTCATCGAAAGCTGGCTGAACGAGAAGGCCAGCAACGAGAATCGCGGCACCGTCTTCGGCCTCTACATGATGGTCACCTATGCCTCGATCATGGGCGGGCAGATGATCGTCGCCGGCGGCGACGTGAAATCGGCGTCGCTGTTCATGATCACCGGCATCCTGTTTTGCCTGTCGCTCATTCCGACCGCGGTTTCGAGCGCCTCCCACCCCAAGCCGCTGCAGGATGTTTCGCTCGACGTCAAAGGCCTTTATGCCAACTCGCCGGTTTCGGCGGTCGCATGCGTATTGATCGGCATCGCCAACGGTGCCTGGGGCACGCTAGGCGCGGTCTATGGCGCCCGCATCGGCATTTCCACCGCCGAGATCGCCCTGATGATGAGCCTCGTGGTCGTTGCCGGTGCCGCCATGCAGCTTCCGGCCGGGCGCCTGTCCGACCAGACCGACAGGCGTTTCGTGCTGGCGGGGGCGGCTTTCGGCGCGGCCTTGTTCGCGCTCATGATCTTCCTGTTCGAGCCACGCTCCGGCGTCTTCGTCATCGTCTTCACCGCAGCCTACGGTGCCTTCGCCTATACGCTCTATTCGATCGCCGTGGCGCATGCCAATGATCACGCGCGCTCCGAGGATTTCGTCAAGGTGTCGGGCGGCCTGTTGCTGCTCTACGGCTTCGGCACGATGATCGGACCCTTGCTGGCAGCGGCCCTGATGGGCTGGATGCGCCCGGAAGGGCTGTTCCTGGCCACCGCCTTCGCGCATCTCTGCCTGGCTGGCTATACGCTGCTGCGCATCAGCCGCCGCGCCCCGGTGCCGATCGGCGATCGTGATGCCTTCAAGACGCAGCCGGCCGACCGTTCGGTGACGCCGGAAGCATTGCGGCTTGATCCCAGAAGAAAAGCAGAAGCAGACGGTTGAGATTCGAAAGGCTTTGCCCCACAAATAAGGCATGATGTTTTCCGACGCCTTCATGGCGATTGCCGATCCCAACCGGCGCCATCTTCTGGAAGAACTTCGCCGCGGCCCCAAAACCGTCACCGAACTGGCTGCCGGCTTGCCGGTCTCACGTCCAGCCGTGTCGCAACATCTGAAAGTGCTGCTCGATGCCGGCCTGGTCAATGCCAAGCCGGAAGGGACAAGACGCGTCTATGCCGTGAGCAATACCGGCTTCCTCAAACTCAACATCTGGCTCGATCAGTTCTGGGAAAACTGACAAGCTCGCTGCAGGTGGCTGACCGAAGCAGGCCCGCGCGACAGCCGATCGACCATCTTCCGCCGCGCCGGGTCGGCGAGTGCCTGGATCATCCGGCCGAGCTGGGCGGGATCGTGCAGCATCGCGATCAGCCGTTGTTGTAGGGGAAGAACTTGAAGTAGGGCTGGGCCTCCTCGATCACCCGGGCGAACGATGGCCGCTGCAGCAGCCGGTCGTGATAGCGCGTCACGGCCGGGTAGTTGTCGCCGAACGGCTCGACCTTGTTGGCATAGAACAGCGCGGGGGAGGCCGCGCAATCGGCCATGGTGAAGGCGTCGCCCATCGCCCAGCTCTTCGAGCGCATGTCCTCTTCGATGATGGCGTAGGAGTTGCGCAGCTGAGCGCGAGCCTGCTCGACGCCGAACGGATCGGTCTTGTCCTGCGGCCGCAACCGGTCGCCGACGATCTTCTGCATAGGCTCCTGCACATAAAAATCATAAAAGCGGTCGGCCTGGCGGACTGCCAGCGCCAGGTCGACGTCTGCTGGAACGAGGTCGACCGGCCCCGGATAGTGTGCGGCCAGATATTCGACGACGATGGTCGATTCCAGCACCGTGCGGTCGCGCGCATCGTCGCGCAGCGCCGGCATCTTGCCGGTCGGCGAAATCCTCAGGAAGGCCGCGCGCGACTCGGCATCGCCGAGATCAACAATGACCGGCGAGAACGGCGTGGCGTTCTCATAGAGCGCGATCAACGGTTTCCAGCAGAAGGAGGCCAGCGGATGGAAATGAAGCGTGAGGGACATCTTTTGCTCGCCTGTCTCGTGGTTTGTCGATGGCTGGCGCTGTTCTGTTTGCCAAGGGTAAACAATGAAGCATTTACTCATCCGTCAAGACTCGCCGATTAATTGGCCTGGATGTGAGCGACGATGGCTGCGGATATCTCCGTCCAGTCGTCCGGATGCAGCTCATGGCCGCCGCCTTCGATTCGAATGATTTTCGCGCCGGGCACAGCCTTGGCCAGCGCCTCGCCATGCTGCACCGGGAAGATCGGATCCGCCGTGCCATGAATCACCAGCAACGGCGCCATCATCTCGTGCAGCCGACCCTTCCATCCATCGCCACCCCCGAGCATGAAATGGTTGGTCGCGCTCAGATAGCCGCCGGAACGGTCGTAATCCTGCTCGACGAACGCTCTCGTCCGAACCTCGTCGAATGGGTGAGCGGTGCTGGCGATCGCCCTCGCATCCCTGACGATGAAATCGATGACCTGGCCACGATCCGACCAATCGACCTTGGCTCCCTCGGCTGAATGCTCGGCATAGGCATCACTGGTTTGCGGCAGATGCGACGTGTCGAGCCCGAGCGGCGAGCTGCTGATCACGGTCAGCGATGCGACGCGGGACGGTTGCTTGAGCGCCACAAGCTGAGCGATCATGCCGCCCATCGACATGCCGGCGACATGAGCCTTGTCGATGCCGCGCTCGTCGAGAACCTGCATCGCATCGTCCGCCATGTCGTCGAACGTGTAGGGCGGCTCGCCCGGTCTATATTTGGTCGAACGGCCGGTATCGCGATTGTCATAGCGGATCACGAACAGGCCGGAGTAGGCCAGCTTCCGGCACAGCTGCTCCGGCCACCACAGCATGGAGGCCATCGCGCCCATGATCAGCAACAGCGGCGGGTTCGCCGGATCGCCAAAGGCTTCGGATATGATCTCGGGTCGTTCGATGGTCGTCACGGCGCGATCTCCTACTCCATAATACTGATTGCGTTTTGCAATCGGTTGAACGATAATTAAACTGATACGATATTGCAACCGGTTATGGAGAAAATATCCTATGAGCATTGATCGCCGATCCGGATGCCCGATCAACCTGTCGCTGGAAGTGTTCGGCGACCGCTGGAGCCTGATCATCCTTCGCGACATGATCTTTGGCGGCAGACGCCATTTTCGCGAGTTGCTCAACGGGTCGATGGAAGGCATCGCTTCCAACATACTCGCCGACCGGCTGAAGCGGCTGATGGAATTGGGCATGCTGACCAAGGCCGACGACCCCTCGCACAAGCAGAAGGCGATCTACAGCCTGACCGAGATGGCAATCACGCTGGTGCCGATCCTTGCCCATCTCGGTGCCTGGGGCCGCGTCTGGCTGCCGGTCAGTGAAGAACTCTCGATCCGTGCCGAACTGCTGGAAAAGGGCGGACAGCCGATGTGGGATAAGTTCATGGACGAGTTGCGCCACGAACATCTCGGCATGCCGCTCGATACAGCTTCCGGTCCTTCTGTCCGCGCGACCTTGCAGGCCGCCTATGAGGCGGTGGTTGCCAGCAAGGCGCTCGCCGCCAGCCCGGCCGCTTGACCAACTTATTTTTCCCGTTTTCGGGCCGGCTCTGCTACAATAGGCGGAAAATTAACAGTCACGGGATTGGATAAAGCTCTTGGTTGAGAATCCTCGGGATGCTGCCCGCGCGCGCGCCGACCTGCGTTTCAAGAAGCAGGAAGAGGCGGTAACCGTGCGCCAGAAGGCGATGGCCGAATACGTCGCCGAGAGCGACGCCCGCCAGGCCAAAACCAACAAGCTGCGGGCGCTCCGTCTTGCCAAGGAAGCGGAAGATCTTGCCAATGCACCGGCGGCGCCCGTCAAGAAACCGGCCCGCGCCAAGAAAAAATAGCAGCCGCGCCCGGAACCCCAAACGCTACGCCTGTCCGGATGGTGTCGGTGAAAGCCGCTTCCCTCCCGCCTTTTTTGCGCGAAGCAATTTCAACCGAAACGGGGATGTTATCTCGCCCGCTGACGTTCAATGATCGACGCGTTCCAAACTGGAGACTGCCATGACCGCACTGCCGCTCGAAAAAGCCAGGCAAATCATCGACGCCGCCTTTGCCAAAGGCGCCGATCTCAAGCTCAAGCCGCTCGGCGTCTCGGTGCTTGATGCCGGTGGACATCTGGTCGCCTTCCAACGCCAGGACGGCGCCTCGTTTCTGCGCCCGCAAATGTCGGCCGGCAAGGCCTATGGCGCGCTCGCCATCGGCATGGGCTCGCGCAAAGTCGAGGCCTTCGCCAAGGAGCGCCCGCATCTCGTCGCCGGCATCTCGGACGTCTCGGGCGGGCGCGTGCTACCGGTGGTGGGCGGCGTGCTGATCCGCGACAAGGCCGCTGCCATCATCGGCGCCGTCGGCATTTCCGGCGACACGTCGGACAATGACGAGGCCGCGGCGATCGCCGGCACCGAGGCAGCCGGTTTCACCGCCGATCCGGGCTGAGCAGCCTTCGACATTGAGGCGAGGCTGCGTTGAGATTCAGATCAGGCCGGCATTACCCGAATGTCAATGCGGCCTAATTCAAATTGATGTCCCGGCTCGCCGACCGCATCGACACCGCGAATCCGGCCAGCACATCGAACAGCGCGATGACCATCAGCGTGAAGAAGACGGAATGGGCGGCGCCCTTCACCAGCAGGAATTCGACCAGGAAGGCCACGAAGACCAGCGTCGACAGAAGGTGGTCCATGATCGAGGCATTGGTCGTGCGCGCCGACTTCGCCATTTCTAGGAAAAGGAAGATCAGCCCGAGCAGCACCATCAAGTCGCCCAGCGTCATCGAGAACACTCCGCCCGACATCATGCTGAAGGAGAAGACCTCGCTCGCCCACGGATCGTCGCCGCTGCCGAATATTCCCAGAAGTCCGAGGTTGTAGAGCACGAAAGGCACGATCAGCAGCGGAATGGCACCGAACATCTGGCGTCTCCATGTGGGGGCAATCCTTGTAGAATGCGCCACAGGCACGCCGTCAAGATGTTTCGGTGGCAGCGCCGAACACGGTCGAAGACCGCACGCAACAAGCATGTCAGCCGGTTCCCCGTCTGGAGTATCTCGGCGATTGCCGTCCACGCTTCGCAATGCGCGCTCCCCGGCCGCCAAACGCAAAAAGGACCGGCCAGTGGCCGGTCCTTTTTTAATTCAAAACTTCGAAAAAGCTGTTCTCAGCTTTCCTTGGGCGTCAACACCTGGCGACCGCGATACATGCCGGTCTTCAGGTCGATGTGGTGCGGACGGCGCATTTCGCCGGAATTCTTGTCCTCGACATAGGTCGGGGCCTTGAGTGCGTCAGCCGAGCGGCGCATGCCGCGCTTGGACGGAGAGGTTTTTCGTTTCGGAACGGCCATGGATATGCTCCACTACATGGTCAAAAAGCCCCGCCTGCCCTCGTGAAAGGGCCATGTCGGGGCCGGAATCTGAGAAAGTCGGGTGCCTATACACGCCCTGTGCCGTTTTGGCCAGCACTGGAGCGAATTTTTTTGAGTTGGCTAGCGGAGGCAACCAACATAGGCGCCGGAGCGGCCGGCGCGCCGCTCGATCAAATTGGCAAGCCTCCTCAGGCCCGGTCCGGGTTTGGCCGGGTTGCGGGCAATCGGATTGGGCAAGGAGACGGCGAGCAGTGCGGCCTGCCGCCGCGACAGCTGTTTTGCCGAAACGCCAAAATGATGCTGTGCCGCGGCCTCGATACCGTAGATGCCCGGCCCCCATTCGGCGATGTTGAGATAGATTTCCATGATGCGCCGTTTCGACATCACTGCGTCGAAATAGACGGCCAGCGGCAGCTCGAACACTTTGCGCACCGAACCCAGCGGCCGCGACCAGAGGAAGAGGTTCTTCACCGTCTGCATGGTGATGGTCGAAGCGCCGCGCGTTGCTTCGCCAGCCAGCGCGTCGTCGACGACGCCCCGCAATTCGCCGAGATCGACACCGCGATGGAAGCAGAACTGCCCATCCTCCGACATGATGACGGAATTGGCCAGCACCGGCGCCACGTCGTCGATCGACGCCCAGCGGCGCTCATAGCCCGAGAATGTCGCCAGGTCCTTAAACATCAGCATCGAGACCGGATGCACGAACGATGGCAGGTACAGGACCGTCAGCAGCGTTGGAATAACCGCCAGCACCGCGGCCACGGTGATACCGCGCCGGACCCAGCGTTTGAGACTGCGGCGGTTCACGCCTCGCGATCTCGTCGCCATGTCCAGCTTTTCGGTTTCATGATCGACGATCGGTTCCGCCAAGCCGCCCAACCCGTGCTCTCCCTGCCCCCGGCATAATGGCGCTTGGCTTCTTGCGCAACGTCTGAGTGTCGGCTACCGGTCCCGATCATGACGAGTGACGACGAAATGGCGTTCGAAATGGCGCTCATCAGACGGGCAGCCGCCGTCGAGGTGCTGCTGAGGCGGTTGCTCGACGACCGCGCGCTTTCGGGCGAGATCGCCCGGCCTGAGCGCTTGATGGCGGCGATGTGCCACGGCGTGCTGAATGGTGGCAAGCGCTTGCGGCCTTTCCTGGTGATGGAAAGTGCGGCACTTTTTTCCGCTGACGGCGAGGCGGCACTGCGCGTCGCGGCAGCGCTTGAATGCGTGCATTGCTATTCGCTGATCCACGACGATCTGCCGGCCATGGACGACGATGATCTGCGGCGTGGCCAGCCGACGGTGCATAAGGCCTTCGACGAGGCCACCGCCATCCTGGCTGGCGACGCCTTGCTGACGCTTGCCTTCGACATCATCGCCGGCGAGGCGACCGCTCTGCCGGCGGAGCGGCGGATAGCACTGGTGTTCGCACTGGCCCGTGGGGCCGGGGTTGGCGGCATGGTCGGTGGCCAGAAGCTCGACCTCGAAGCTGAACAGACGCCGCCGGACGAGGCCGGCATCATCCGGCTGCAGGCGATGAAGACCGGCGCGCTGATCCGCTTTGCCTGCGAGGCCGGTGCACTCATTGCCGGCGCTCCCGCAGAGGACCGTGAGCGACTTGCCGAATTCGGCTCCGCGATCGGACTTGCCTTCCAGCTCGCCGACGACCTGCTCGACCTGACCGCCGATGCCAGCCAGATGGGCAAGGCGACCGGCAAGGACGCCGCTGCCGGCAAGGCGACGCTGGTGGCGCTGCACGGTGCGAATTGGGCACGCAGCCAGCTTCACGGCCTCGTCGAACAGGCCCATGCACTGCTTGAGCCCTATGGCGACGGCGCCAAGCTCCTGAGGGAAGCAGCGACGTTCGTGGCGGCTCGGAACAGCTGAGGTTTGGTCAAACCAGGACATCGGGCCGATTTAGGCCGCTCGTCCTCCGCCACCCCATTCAGAAATAGAGCTTGAGCGGACGCCTGCCAAAGCAGAGGATCGGTACGGCTTTGCCATCCACACGGCAACGACGCGGTGCGGACACAGTTGGAGAGATGCCATGTCGACAACCGACACGCTGTTCGCAGGTTCCATTCCCGAAGTCTACGACCGGGCAATGGTGCCGCTGATCTTCGAGCCCTATGCGCGGGATCTGGCGGAGCGGGTGGCGAAGCTCGGACCTCAATCGGTGCTCGAAGTGGCGGCGGGCACCGGTGTGGTGACACGCGCGCTCGCAGCAAAGCTGCCGGCGCCGACACGCATCGTGGCCACCGACCTTAACCAGCCCATGCTCGACCACGCGCGCACACGCATGGCGGACGATCCTCGTATCACCTGGCAACAGGCCGACGCCCAGGAGCTGCCCTTCGAGAACGCATGGTTTGACGCCGTGGTCTGCCAATTTGGCGCGATGTTCTTCCCCGATCGGGTGGCCGCCTATGGACAAGCCCGGCGGGTGATGCGGCCGGGCGGACATTTCGTATTCAACGTCTGGAGCGCCATCGAAGAGAACGAGTTCGCCGAAGAAGTGACGCGAGCGCTCGGCACTCTCTTCCCCGCCGATCCGCCTCGCTTCTTGGCCAGGACGCCGCACGGCTATCACAATGCGGACGCCATCCGTGCCGACGTGCATGCGGCAGGCTTCCACGATGTCAGCATCGAGGCTCTGGGTGCCGTGAGTGCCGCTCCGTCGCCGCATGACGCGGCCGCGGCCTATTGCCAGGGAACACTTCTGCGTGCCGAGATCGAGGCGCGCGGCGGCTCGCTGGAGGAGGCGACGCGACACGTTGCAAATGCCATGGAGAAACGGTTCGGGGAAGGTCCGGTGAGTGGCCGCATCCACGCCCTCGTCGTGACGGCAGCCTGATGCATGTCGCTCAAAAGTCTGCTCGGTTTTGCGAGAACGACATGCATCAAAACGAAGACCTGAAGCGGATCGTCTGAATCCGTCCAGACGCGACAGGCTTTCGTTGCGCAAGGATTGTCAGGTCAAAGCTGTCATCCATCCGGCTGTTCGCGTGGCTCGGCTATCCACACGAAATTTTAATGTAAATGAAGCGTAATCCCGACCATTAAAATGGTGCGTATGTGTTGGGGTTGCGCATGCCGGAATATTCGTCCTTCATCCGATCAGTCCGGATTCGCTATATTTCAGGGTTGCTGATCTTCGCGCTGGCTTCCGTGGCAATCGTGGTTGCGCTTGATCGTGTCAATTCCTTTCGCCGTGACATCGATGCGCTGAGCAGCAACCTCGTCGTCTTCACCCGCGACCTGCGCAACGCGACCAGCTTTGCCGAGACGACCGGCACCGCCTGGCGGGCGGAGACACGCGATGCGCTGACCTCATCGGCGCGCGGCCATTCGGAACGCCTGACCGGCGAGATCGAGTCGCTGACCGCGCAGCTTGCGGCGATCAAGCCGCGGCTGTCGACCAAGACTGCCAACGAGCTCCAATCGGCTTCCGTCAACGGCGATCTGTTCTGGTCGCCGCGCGACATGGTGCGCAACTTCAACCTGATGTCGGTGGCGCAGAAAGTCGATGAGTGGAGCTATCGCGAAATCCGCAACCAGAACGACCTGTTCGCCCAGCCCATGCTGGTCCGCGTCCGCACCGCAATGGATGATGAACGCCATCTGGCGGACGCCTCCAGCGACAGGCTGCTGCTGTGGGCAAGCGCCATCCTGTTCGCGGCCCTTACCATCGTCGCCTTCTGGATTTTCCGCCCGATGGAAGTGGCAATCCGCCGCGCCTTTGCCGAATCCGCAGAATCCCTGTTCAAGGCCGAGGCCGCCGACCGCGCCAAGTCGGAATTCCTGGCCAATATGAGCCATGAAATCCGTACGCCGATGAACGGTGTGCTCGGTATGGCAGAACTGCTGGCCAAGACCGATCTGACGGCGCGCCAAAAGACCTTCACCGACGTCATCGTCAAATCCGGCAATGCACTGCTCACCATCATCAACGATATCCTTGATTTCTCGAAGATCAATGCCGGGCAACTCACCCTCGACCCCGCTCCCTTCCGTCTCTCCGAGGCGGTCGAGGATGTGGCGACGCTGGTATCGGCGCGCGTCGCCGAAAAGAACCTCGAATTGATCGTGCGTGTCGACCCGCGGCTGCCGGCCCATGTCGTCGGCGACGCCGGCCGGTTCCGGCAGATCGTCACAAACCTGCTCGGCAACGCGGTGAAGTTCACCGAAAAGGGTCACGTGCTGATCGATGTCGGCGGCGAGATCGTCAACGACGTGGTCCAGCTTAAGGTTCGCGTCGAGGACACCGGCATCGGCATACCAGCCGAGAAACTGCAGAACGTGTTCGAAAAATTCGCCCAGGTCGACGGTTCGTCGACCCGCCGCCACGAGGGGACCGGCCTCGGCCTTGCCATCGCCGCCCGCCTCGTCGACCTGATGGCAGGCAAGATCGGCGTCGAGAGCGAGATCGGCCGCGGCTCGGTGTTCTGGTTCGCGGTGCCGCTGCCGGCGCATCAGGCCGGGGCTCGCGACGAGATCGTGCCGGTCGACGTCACCGGCGCGCGCGTGCTGGTCATTGACGACAATCCGGTCAACCGCGAAATCCTGCTCGAGCAGCTCAGAAGCTGGAGCTTCGATTGTGCCGCCGCCGAAAGCGGCGCTGTAGGCCTGGCCTTCCTCGATCGCGCCTTTCAGCTGGGCGCCGCCGTCGACTGCATCATCCTCGACTACCAGATGCCAGGCATGAACGGCGCCGACGTCGCCAGAGCCATCGCCTTGGACAGCAGGCTGTCCTCCATCCCGGTGGTGTTGCTGACCTCGGTCGACCAAGTCGATTTCGGCAAGATGATCATCGACTTCGGCATCGCCGCGCACCTGACCAAGCCGGCCCGCTCCGCGGTCCTGCTCGGCACCGTTATCTCGGTCGTCCAGAGGGCCCGCTCGCAGGTCGGCAAGGCGCAGTTCGTCCGCGAACCGATCGTGCCGGCTCCCCCGGCGGCACCACCTGCCTTCACTGTCATCCGCGGCCCGGCGATGCCGGTCGCGGTGGTGCCGGAATCGGCAACGCCGAACGGACCGATCGACATCCTCATTGCCGAGGACAACGACGTGAACCAGTTGGTGTTCGGCCAAATCCTCAACGGCCTTGGGCTCAGCTACCGCATCGCCGGCAACGGCCGCACGGCGGTCGAGATGTACAGGGCGCTGCGCCCCAAGCTGATCCTGATGGACGTCTCGATGCCGGAAATGAACGGCTACGAAGCAACCCGCGCCATCCGGACGATAGAGGTGTCAACGGGCACCCACATACCGATCATCGGCGTCACCGCGCATGCGCTGAAGGGCGATCGCGACAAGTGCATCGAAGCCGGAATGGACGACTATCTGCCGAAGCCGGTTTCACCCGACCGCCTCGGCACCAAGATCGGCACTTGGCTCAGCGAGACGGTGGCAGCAAAGATTGCTTGAGGCAGACCTTAGCGCTGGCTTGCAGGATCAACGCAGCCGGCCGACTGGGATGATTTCCGGCGAGGTCGCAACATAAGGATCTCCCTGCCAACTGCCGAGCCGTTGCTCGGTCGAATGGGCGCGCGACGAGAGCTCGAAATAAATTCGTCGCATTTGTCGCTACCGGTTGCGAACCACCACGCACGCCCCGCCGATGCTTTGCAATTTCTGGCAGATGACATTGGCGGCCGCACGGTCATCGACACCGATCCTGACCGCGTAGATGCCGCGCCGGCCGATCGGGGTGCGCACCCGGCTGACCACCGGATCATGCCCGCTGAGCAGGGCCGGGAACCGGCTTCTTACCCGCAGCCACTGGTTGATCGCTGCACTGCGGCGGAAGTTGCCGGCCACCTGGATGCCCCACGGTTTTATGTTGATCGACGCCATCGCCACCGTCTGCGACATGATCACCGGTAGCCTGCGGCAGGCGTAGGCAAAGTCCGCCTTTGCGTCGAGCGGCTCGATCGTTCCGGCATAGGCCCGGTCGGTGAACTTGTCGGCCGGCTCGCCCATGATGTCGAAGACATAGCTCTCGGTCTCCATTGGCAGGAAGCCGCCGGAACTGAGCCAGCGCGACACCCGACTTTCGCCGGCATTGTAGGCGGCCGCCGCCAGCCCGAGATTGCCGTAGCCGGTTTTCATTTCGGCGAGATATTTCGCCGATGCCGGGATCGCCTGGTTGATGTCGAAGGAATTGGCCAGCCCGCGCATCTTGGCGGTGCCCGGCATGAACTGGGCGATGCCTTCGGCGCCGACCGGGCTGACGGCGTTGGGATCGAAACGGCTTTCCTTCCAGATCAGCCGGGCGAAGAAATCCCTGGGCAGACCATTCTGGTCGGCATGCGCCTGGATCAGGTTACAGACCTTGCCTATCAGCCGTTGCTTGGCGGATTGCGGCGGATCCGCCTGAACCAGCGTCGCCCAACCCAAGGCGCAAAGCAGAACCAGCGTAGCCCCGAGAAAACGCTGCATCGAGCGCTGAGCCCGTGCCGAAAGTCGCTCCGGCGAGCCAGGTGATGGTGGCTTCGTGGTCGCCCCGGCGACGCGCGCAGCGGACATTTGGTCCGTGAGCACCGGAAGCGCAGAAGACGCCTTCAGGTGGCCGCCGGAGTAGAGTTTCGGCATGGGCTCACTCGGCTGCGGCCTTGCCGCGGCCAAACCGTTGCTCGATATAGTCGGCGACCATTTTCTCGAAATCCGCCGCGATCGAAGGCCCGCGCAACGTCGCCGCCTTCTTGCCGTCGACGAAGACAGGCGCTGTCGGCGTCTCGCCGGTGCCGGGCAGCGAAATGCCAATGTCGGCATGCTTGGATTCGCCCGGGCCGTTGACGATACAACCCATCACGGCGACCTTGAGGTTCTCGACGCCGGGATATTTTTCGCGCCACACCGGCATGTTTTTCCGCAGATCCGCCTGTATGTTCTGGGCGAGTTCCTGGAACACGGTGGAGGTCGTGCGGCCGCAGCCGGGGCAAGCGGCGACGATCGGCACGAACTGCCTGAACCCCATGGTCTGCAGCAATTCCTGCGACACTTGCACCTCGCGTGTGCGGTCGCCGTTCGGCTCCGGCGTCAGCGAGATGCGGATGGTATCCCCGATGCCTTGCTGGAGCAGGATGCCCATGGCAGCCGACGAAGCCACGATGCCTTTCGAGCCCATGCCTGCCTCGGTGAGGCCGAGGTGCAGCGCATGGTTGGAGCGGGTGGCTAGCTCGGTATAGACGGCGATCAGGTCCTGCACGCCGCTGACCTTGGCCGACAGGATGATTTTCTCGCGGCCAAGCCCGATCTCTTCCGCCAACTCGGCCGACAGGATCGCCGATTGCACGATCGCCTCGCGCGTCACTTCCTGCGCCGTCAGCGGAAACCCCTTGGCCTGGTTGTCATCCATCAGCCGGGTCAGCAGTTCCTGATCGAGCGACCCCCAGTTGACGCCGATGCGCACCGGCTTGTCGTGTCTGATCGCCATCTCGACGATCGCCCCGAATTGCCGGTCCTTCTTGTCCTTGAATCCGACATTGCCCGGGTTGATGCGATATTTGGCCAGCGCTTCGGCGCAGGCCGGATGGTCTGCCAAAAGCTTGTGGCCGATATAGTGGAAATCGCCGACCATCGGCACGTCGATGCCAAGCCGCTGAAGCCGCTCATGAATGCGCGGCACCGCGGCGGCGCTCTCGTCGCGATCGACGGTGATGCGCACGATCTCGGAGCCCGCCCGGTGAAGTGCTGCAACTTGCGCAACTGTCCGGTCGATATCGGCCGTATCGGTATTGGTCATCGACTGCACGACAATGGGCGCTCCGCCGCCGACGACCACGCCGCCGACATCGACGCCGACCGAGGTGCGGCGAGGGAAAGGAGAGGAAAAATATCCGGTCATGCCGGCCAGCCTTTTGTCTCTGGAGCGCCGAACGTCCCCTTGGACGACAGAGGGCGCCCCGGGCGATGCGCTAAAGTCCGGGCATGAGGTGGATGAGCAAAGATGGCTTGTCAATGGCGACAGGTCGCCACTGGCCGGAATCGACCCGCCGCCAAGGACCAGAAACAATCGATGATCTGGCGAAATCCGGCGACGGCCGAAGCGGAAATTAAGCCGGGTGGGAATCCGGCTCAGGCTGATGGCCCAGTGCCGGAAATCAAAACCTCCCAGGCCGGCGGATGGCACCCGCCGGGAAAAGAAGCCGCGGACGGTGAGCGGCTATGTCAGGAGGGCATCAATGCGTGGTCGGTTTCCCTCTGAGTTTTTCAATCTCGTCCTTGAGTGCCAACTTGCGTCGCTTGAGATTCACGATTTCGAGGTCATCGACCGATGGATGGTTCATCGCGTCATCGATTTCACGTTCGATGTCGCCGTGTTTCCGCTGCAACTCATCAAGATGGGATGCAAGAGACATGATTGGTTCTCCCTTTCATGGTTTCCTCGATTGCAGCCGTCATGGCGCGTCCACCGCAGGTTCGCTTCTGTGACGGCATGATGACAGTGTGTCACCTTCCGGCAGCGATGTCGAATGATCCGTGGTAGCATTCCACGACAATGTGAAATGTGATATGGGCTGCGCGCCGGTTGCAAAATCCCACCGGCCCCGCCCAATCAGGCCCATTTTTGGGCGCCGCAGACGTGCAGACGGTAGATAATGTCCGATCAGGAACAGGCTGATATCCGGCTCGAATATTCCCGGCTGAAGCAGGAGCACGCCGATTTCGATGCGGCCATCAACGCGATGATCGCCATGGCCTGCGATCCACTGCAGATCCAGCGCATGAAGAAGAAGAAGCTGTTCCTCAAGGACCGGCTGATGGCGCTGGAAGACAAGATCATTCCCGACATCATTGCCTGAAGGGCGCGTACGCTTTCGACCGCCTATCCGGCGGTCGAAAGTCTCGCGGCACGATCACGCAGCAGGCCGATGAGTTTGCCGGTCCGTTCCTCCGACGTGTCGATGGGAACCACCAGGCACATCGTCGCCTCGACCTTGCCCGGCGCCGAAAAGACCGGCGCGGCAAGGCATTTCGTATAGGCATCGACCAGGCCCGAGGTGACGCAATAGCCGGCGACTTGTGCCTTTGCGATGTCGGTGACAAAATCGTCAAGCCGCAGTTTGCGACCGTCGGGCAGCACGAGATCGTCGTCCGACACCATGGCTTCGATTTCAGCCCTGTCCAACCCCGCCAGAAGCAGTCGCCCCGAGGCCGTCCAGGGCAGCGGTATCTGCAGGCCGGTGGCAGAGCTGATGCGAAAAGGCCTGGTGCCTGGGCTCGCGTGGACGATCGTGTAGCGACCGCTCTGCAGCATGCACAGTTCGGACGTCTCGCCGGTCTCGCGCGATAGATTGTCGACCTCCTGACGCCCTCGTCTGAGGAGGTCGTTGCCCCGCACATAGTCCATTCCATAGAGATAGAGCTTCTTGCCGAAATAGACGCGATTGCCGTCGCTTTCCAATTCCAGCAGGCCCGCATCGACCAGCGACCGCACCAGCGTATAGGTCGTCGAACGGGGTGCATTCACCCCTTTGGCAAGGTCGCCAATGCCGATCGCCCGCTGGGTCGTGTGAAGAAACTCCAGAATCTCGAGCACCCGGTTAAGTCCCTTTTCACGGGAGCCCGAAATTTTCTCGTCGGCTGAAATCGCGGTGGCATTGCCGTCTTGCATTGTCGCTTCCCGGTGTTAATATCTGTCTTGTACAGGATACACTCGTCTCTTGTAAGAGACAAAATCACCGGACGCGTGTCTTGCCTGTGCACAAGGGGAACACAACACGAAAGGAGGTCGCCGTGAACGACACATCCGGAAGACGTGATTTTCTGAAACTTGGAATGGCTGGGCTGGCCACGGCTGGCGTGCTGGCAACCGTCGATGCCCAGAAAGCCGCGGCCCAGGCAGCGTCCGACAGCCTGCTGCGCACCGTGCTCGATCGTGGCAAGCTGATCGTCGGTACCGGCAGCACCAACGCACCCTGGCACTTCGAGAACGATGCCGGCGAATTGGTCGGCATGGACATCACCATGGGGCGCATTCTCGCCAAGGGCCTTTTCGACGATCCGACCAAGGTCGAGTTCGTCATGCAGGATCCGGCACAGCGCATCCCCAACGTGACCACCAACAAGGTCGACATCACCATCCAGTTCATGACCATGAGCGCCCAACGCTCGCAGCTGGTCAATTTTTCCCGGCCCTATTATGTCGAGGGCGTTGCCCTGCTGAGCCTGCCGACCGCCGAGAACAGGACTTTCGACAAGCTGCTTGCCGGCGGCGCCGCAACGCGCATCTCCATCCTGCAGAATGTCGATGCCGAGGCGCAGGTGCATTCGGTGCTGCCCGAGTGTCAGGTCATGCAGATCGATACCCAGGCCAACGTGCTGCAGGCGCTGGAATCGAAACGCGTCGACGCCGCTGCCGTCGATCTGTCCACGGTGCGCTGGCTCGCCTCGCGCAATCCGGACAAATATTTCGATGCGGGCAAGAGCTGGCTGAGCATGCTTTATGGCGCGGCTCTGCGGCAAGGCGACCTTGACTGGCTGACTTTCGTCAACTCAACTTTCACCATCGCCATGTTCGGCCACGAAAATGCCCTCTACGACGCCGCGTTCAAGGACTATTTCGGACAGGAGCCTCCGGCGCGCCATCCGGGCTTCCCAGCCATTTGACCTGCATCAGGCGGGAGGGCGTATCCAGCGCCCTTCCGCCTCCCTAGAGCAATTCCAGGAAAAGTGTGAAACGGTTTTCCGTCCGGAATTGCGTCAAAACAGAGTTAGAGCGGTTTGCCGTTTCCGTGAAACGGTGAACTGCTCTAAGGCCTGCGGCAACCGAGGCGGACGCATGGGCTACGCCCTCAACTTCAATCTGATCTGGCGGCATTTCGACAAGCTGTGGAGCGGCCTGCTGCTCAGTCTCGAACTCGCCGTCATCTCGATCGCCATCGGCATCGTCATCGGCCTAGTCCTGGCGGTCTGGTACGTTTCGGCCGGGCGGGTGGTGCGCACCATCATCGCCGCCTATGTCGAATTCATCCGCAACGTGCCGCTGATCCTGCTCGTCTATCTCGTCTTCTACGGCTTGCCGACAGTGGTCGATATCGCCTACAGCGCGCCGACCTCATTTGTCGTCACGCTCTCGCTCTACAGCGGCGCATATCTGGTCGAGGTGTTCCGTTCCGGGCTCGAGGCGGTTCCGCGCGGACAGCTGGACGCCGGCAAGGCGATCGGCCTGACGCCCTGGCAAAGGCTGCTCAACGTCCGCCTTCCGACGATGCTGCGCATCACGCTGCCGGCATTGTCCAACACCTTCATATCGCTGTTTAAGGACACCTCCGTCGCCTCGGTCATTTCGGTGCCGGAACTGACCTACGGCGCCCAGTGGATCAACTTCAACACGTTCCGGATCGTCGAGGTCTATCTCGTCGTGACTGCGATGTACCTGCTTACCGGCTACATACTGCTTTTTGCGCTTCGGCTTGTCGAACGCCGGTTCAGGGCGGCGCGCTGACATGCTGACCCAGATCGCCTATGCCTTGCCTTTCCTCGCCCAGGGCTTTGCCCTGACACTATGGGTATCCTTGCTTGTCGTGGTGTTCTCCCTGATCGCTGGCGTGATCATGGGCGTCGGTCTCGTCTATGGCCCCATGCCACTGCAATGGGCGGTGCGCATCTTCAGCGATACCATTCGCGGCATACCAATCCTGGTGCTCATCTTCTTTGTCTATTATGGCCTGCCGGCCGTCGGGCTTCATCTGCCGTCCTTCTGGGCCGCCGTGCTCGCGCTGACCTTGTTCAAGACCGCGCAGGTCGTCGAATATCTCAGGGGTGCGGTCGGATCCATTCCGAAGGGACAGTCCGAGGCGGCAATGGCGATCGGACTGACCTTTCGCCAGCGCCTCACCTACGTCATCTTCCCGCAGGCGTTCAGGCGTTTCCTGCCGCCCTGGATCAATGGCGTCACCGACGCGGTCAAGGGCAGCGCGCTGGTGTCGCTGCTCGGCATCACCGATCTGATGCAGGCCATAAACCAGGTCATCGGCCGCACCTATGAGGCGATGCCGCTCTACCTCCTCGGCGCGCTCATCTATTTCGCGGTCAATTATGCCCTCTCGCAGGCCAGCCGCCGGCTCGAGCGGCGTTTCTCCTTCATTCGGGATTAGCAATGTCCACAGGCTCGAACGACACCCCGGCGCTTCTCGACATCCGCGACGTTTCCAAAGCCTTTGGAACCGTCCAGGTTCTGCGTTCGGTCAGCCTGCAGGTGACGCGCGGCGAAGTGGTGACGGTCATCGGCCCCTCGGGCAGCGGCAAGACCACACTGCTGCGCTGCGTCAACTTCCTCGAAAGCTACGACAGCGGCTCGATTCGCATCGATGGCAAAGAGGTCGGCTTTCGCGAAGCCGGAGCCCGCCAGCGCCGCAGCGAACGCGATCTGGCCGCCATGCGGGCCGAGACCGGCATGGTGTTCCAGAGCTTCAACCTCTTTCCGCATCTGACAGCCGCCGGCAACATCATGCTTGGTCTAACCAAGGTGCGCGGCAAGAGCAGTGCGGAGGCCCGCACGATCGCCGAACACTGGCTCGGCCGGGTCGGCCTCGCCCACAAGGCCGACAGTCTGCCCGCCGAACTGTCCGGCGGCCAGCAGCAGCGTGTCGGCATCGCTCGCGCCGTAGCCATGGGGCCGAAGATCCTGCTTCTCGACGAGATAACCTCCGCGCTCGACCCGGAGCTGGTCGGCGAAGTGCTCGAGGTCGTGCGCAGCCTGGCCGAGGACGGCATGACAATGGTGATGGTCACGCACGAAATGGCCTTTGCCCGCGATGCCTCGAGCCGCATCGTCTTCATGGCTGACGGCGGCGTTAGCGCGGCGGGTCCGCCCGCCGAAATCCTGGCGGCGGACACTGACAATGAGCGCCTGCGCACCTTCCTGGCACGTTTCCGCGCCTCGCATTTCTAAACGGGACAGCGAGCGCTGTCGCAAGGAGCCTTCTTTCATGACGCCTTATATCCGGCTCGCCGCGCTGGGCCTGACGCTGCCGGAGCCGCCGACCCCGATCGCCAATTTCGTCACCCATGCCGAAAGCGGCCGGCTGATCTTCCTGTCCGGCCAGGGGCCGCTGCGGACCGACGGCACGCTGTTCACCGGCAAGGTGGGGGATGATGTCACCGTCGAAGAGGCCTATGGCCATGCCCGTCTCACCGGCCTTAACCTGCTGGCCGTCATGCACGCAGCCACTGGCGATCTTTGCCGGATCGTGCGCATCGTCAAGCTGCTCGGCTTCGTCAACGCGATACCAACCTTCAGCGATCACCCGAAGGTGGTCAATGGCTGTTCCGATCTGTTCGCCGATGTGTTCGACACCATCGGCGGCCATGCCCGCTCGGCGATCGGCGTCGGCTCCTTGCCTGGGAACATCACCGTCGAAATCGAGGCGGTCGTCGAGATCGCCGCCTGACCCGTTAGAAATGGAATCTTGAGAGATGAAAACCACTTCCACCGACGGCTCCAACACCACCATCCGCGAACGGCTCGGCCTTCGCCCGATCATCAACGTCTCCGGCACGATGACAGCGCTTGGCGCATCGATCATCGTGCCTGAAGCGATCAGCGCCATGGCGGAGATGGCCTCGCAATGGGTGGAGATGGACGATCTGCAGCGTGCCGCAGGCACGATCGTTGCGCGCCTCACCGGCGGCGAGGCCGGTTTCATCACCGCCTGCTGCGCCAGCGGCATCACCATGGCGATTGCCGGCGCGATGACGGGAACCAACCTGCTCGCCATCGAGCGGCTGCCGGACGACACCGAAGGGCTGAAGTCGGAGGTCATCGTCCAGCTCGGCCACATCGTCAACTACGGCGCGCCAATCGATCAGTCGGTCCGGCTGGCCGGCGCAAAGGTCGTGCCGGCTGGCACCGTCAGCGTTACGCAGGATTACCATGTGCGTGAGGCGATCAACGATCGCACGGCAGCGGGTCTCTATGTCGTCGCCCACCACACCGTGCAGTACGGCATGCTGTCCCTAGAGGAATTCTGCGAGATCTGCCACGCCAGAGGCGTCCCGGTGATCGTCGATGCGGCCTCCGAATATGATCTGCGCGGCTTTCTTGCGCGCGGCGCCGACATCGTCATCTACAGCGGACATAAATTCCTGAGCGGACCGACCAGTGGCATCGTCACCGGGCGCAAGGATCTGGTGCGGGCCGCCTACCTGCAGAACCGCGGTGTCGCGCGCGCCATGAAGGTCGGCAAGGAAAGCATCGCCGGCACCATGGCCGCACTGGAAGCCTGGGAAAAGCGCGACCATGCCGGCATCCGACGGCGCGAAGAAGCGGCACTGAACCTGTGGAAGAATGCGTTGCAGGGGCTGCCGGGCATCGTCGCGCAGATCATCCCCGACCCCACCGCCAACCCGCTGGATCGGTTGCAGATCTTTGTATTGCCCGAGAGCCGGTTCACGGCGGCCGGTCTGGCCTCCGCATTGGCTATGGGCTCGCCGCCGATCATCGTGCGCAACCATGAGGTGGAGCGCGGCCATTTCTTCCTCGACCCCTGCAATCTTCATCGCGGCGAGGCGGAGATCGTCGCAGAACGGCTGCGCGCCACGCTGACCGCGGCCGAGCGGCCCGCCAATGCCATGAAGCCTGCCCGCAAGGATTCGTCCGGTGTCTTGCGCTGGCCGGATTGAAACGCCAGGTAATCACCTGAAAATGCGCCGGCCGCGATCGGCGCGCGCCATCACGCGACCGTGAACGGCCGGATCCTCCCCAGCCGGGAATAAACCGTCGCCGCTCCGGGTCTCCTCAGCATACGCCACTCCAGGCGTTGAGGAGAGCGACATGACCCATCACCACGATGAAGACAGCGGGCGCGACGGCATCAGCCGCCGGCATGCGCTGGAATGCATGATCTGGGCCGGCACCGGCGTACTCTGGACGATTTCAGGTGGCATACCGGTGTCGCTCAACCTGCTCGGCGCCGCACAAGCTGCCGAAGCCATGGCCTCCGGCTTCACCTTCCTGCAGATATCCGACAGCCATATCGGCTTCGACAAGGCGGCCAACCCGCATGCCATCGACACGCTGAAGGAAGCGATGGGCAAGATCCAGGCGCTGCCGCAAAAGCCCGCCTTCATGATCCACACCGGCGATATCACCCATCTGTCCAAGCCGGCACAGTTCGACAATGCGGCGCAGATTATCGACGGCGCCGGCTTCGACGTGCACTACGTGCCGGGCGAGCACGATTTGATCGACGACGGCAACGGCAAGGCCTATCTCGACCGCTACGGCAAGGGCACCAGGGGTGCCGGCTGGTACTCGTTCGACCAGAACGGCGTGCATTTCGTGGCGCTGGTCAATGTCGTCAACCTGAAGGCGGGCGGGCTCGGCAATCTCGGCCCCGAACAGCTGGCCTGGCTGGCAGACGACCTGAAGGCCGTCAGCGCGTCGACCCCGATTGTCGTCTTCGCTCATATCCCGCTGTGGGCGGTCTATCCCGAATGGGGCTGGGGCACCGACGACGCGGCCCAAGCGCTCGCCCTGCTCAAGCGCTTCGGCTCGGTCACCGTGCTCAACGGCCACATCCACCAGATCATGCAGAAGGTGGAAGGCAACGTCACCTTTCACACGGCGCGCTCGACTGCCTTCCCGCAGCCGGCGCCAGGAACTGCCGCCTCGCCCGGACCGATGACGGTGCCGGCCGGGCAACTGCGCGGCCTGCTCGGCACCAGCAGCGTCAACGTGAAGCAAGGTGGGAAGGATCTCGCCATCATCGACTCGACGCTGGCTTGAGCCTGGACTGCAAAGGAAATCATCATGCTCTGCATTCGCCTTCCGGCCCGGCACATGGTCGCGATCCTCACCGCCTTCGCCCTGACCACGGGAACCTGTCAGCCGCTGCGCGCGGCGGTCGATGCGCCGATGGTCAAAATAGAGAACTTCGCCTTCACGCCACACGAACTGACGGTCAAGCCCGGCACCAGGGTGATCTTCAGAAACGACGACGACATCCCGCATCTTGTCGTCGCCAACGATTCCTCCTTCCGCTCCAAGGCGCTTGACACCGGTGACACATATGAATTCACCTTCACCAAAGCAGGCGACTTTGCCTATTTCTGCGGGCTTCACCCGCACATGCAGGGCAAGATCACCGTCGCTCCCTGAAGGGGCGTGGCAGAACCTGCCGGGAGTGCCGGAGCATGCTGCGGTGTTGAGCGAAAAGGCCCTGGCCGAGCGCTTCGGCGAGGTGGTGCTGCCCCATCTTGGTGATGCGCTTGCGCTCGCCCGCTGGCTGACCGGCAACGCCACCGATGCCGAGGATGTGGTGCAGGAGGCCTGCGTGAAGGCACATGCTGGCATATCAGGCTATGCCGGCGGCAATGCCCGCGCCTGGCTGCTGACCATCGTGCGCAACACCGCCTATACCTGGATGTCTCGCAACCGGCCGCGCGGCATGCTCGCCGTCGGCGACCTCGGCGATCTCGACGAAATGGCGGCAGCGCACGGCACAAGCCCGCCCGACGAAGATGGCCCGGAGGCGAGCCTGATCGCCAGGGCCGATACGGCGGCACTGGAGGCGGCGATCGCAGCACTGCCGCAGCCTTTTCGCGAGACGCTGGTGCTGCGCGACATCAACGGTCTCAGCTACCGCGAGATAGCGGCCATGCTGGACGTACCGATGGGCACAGTGATGTCGCGGCTGGCCCGGGCCCGCGGCCTGCTTGTGTCTGAACTGGGGAGAGCGCCATGACCAATCATGACGACGGGCTGCCCAACGATCCCGAGGGCATGCGGCTGATGATCCACGCCCTCATTGATGGCGAACTCGATGCAGCGGCCGCACTGGCGGTGGAGCGGCGCATCGCCGCCGATCCGGCGCTGGCCGCCGAGCATGCCCGCATCATTGCCTTGCAGGGCGCGCTCGGCCGCTTGCCGCGCCCCAATGTCAGCGATGCTTTGCGCGCGCGCATTGCCGCACTTGGTGCGACAGGCACGGCACGACCGGCGCAAGACGAAGCCGAACCGCAGCGGGACTCGCCGTCGGCGCAACCAGGGTTGATCGCGGCGTCAGTCGGGGGCGGCCGGAGACGGGACGCCAGGACAGGTTCGTCGCGGACCTTCGGCCCCTTCGATTGGCGCGCACTAGCCGCGTCGATCATGATCAGCGCGGTGCTGGCCAGCGGGGCGACGCAATGGGTGATGGTCAACTACGCGTCCGACGGTTTAGCCGCGGCGGTCGCCAGCGGCCATCGCCGCAGCCTGCTCGCCGCCAGTCCGATCGACATCGTTTCGTCCGACCGCCATACGGTCAAGCCATGGCTCGATGCCCGGATCGGCGTATCGCCGCCGTCGCCAGACCTCGCGCAGGATGGCTACGCACTCATCGGCGGCCGGGTCGAGGTGATATCGGGCCGCCCGGTGCCGGCCCTGGTCTACCGCCACCGCGAGCACCTGATCACGCTGGTCGCCGAACCGCAGCAGGGCGGCGGCATCGCCAAGCCCGCCGATCTTTCGTCGGGCGGCTTTTCGCTGGTGCATTGGAGAGATGGCGCCTTCTCCTACTGGGCGATCTCGGACATGGAGCGGCCAGAACTCGATGACTTCGTCGCCCGCTTCCGCAAGGCGGCGGTATAAGGACGGCCCTGCCCGGCTACTCATTCACCGCCTGACGGATTCTCCAGCCTACGACGCCGGCCAGGAAACTGCCGGCGCGCCTTTACGTGGCTCAGTCCCGACCGCAACCGCGGCCTAGCGGCTGCTCACCGCTCCTCAAAACAAGAACTTTACAAATATTTTTGTTTATGTGAAGTTATGGCTATTGAAGGGTCAATCATGACAGCCAATCGTTTCGCCACGCGCCTGAATTCCTTTGCCTCGCGACCACAGGCCGAATGGCCCGACCTCTCCGGCAAGCCGTCGCTGCTGCAGATGGCGGCGCGCGCTGCCAAGGTTGCCGGACTGACCGACCTCGATCTGAATTACCCCGACCATGTCGACGAAAAGCCTGCTGAAATCGCTCGCAAACTCGGCGACCTCGGCCTTTCCATCAATGGCTTCGCCATGCGCTACTACTCCAATCCGGCCTTCAAACTTGGCGCCTTCACCAATCCGGACCCGGCGGTACGCCGCGAAGCTATCGACCTGACCAAAGCGGGAATCGACGCCGTGCGCGAGGCGGGCGCCAAGCTGATGACGCTGTGGCTCGGCCAGGATGGCTTCGATTACGCCTTCCAGGCTGACTATGCTTCGCTCTGGCAACACGAAATCGATGGAATTCGTGAAGTGGCCGCGCATGACCCCGACTGCCAGATCAGCCTTGAGTACAAGCCCAACGAACCGCGCTCCTACAGCCTGATGCCGGACGCAGCGACGACCTTACTGGCGATCCGCGATGTCGGCCTGCCCAATCTCGGCGTTACGCTCGATTTCGCCCATGTGCTCTATGCCGACGAGCAGCCGGCCTTTGCCGCAGCTCTGGTGGCGCATCACAGCAAGCTGCTCGGCGTGCACCTCAACGACGGCTACGCCAAGCGCGATGACGGCCTGATGGTCGGCGCGGTGCATACGCTTCAGACCATCGAGTTGCTCAGGCAGATCCGCCGCGACGGTTACGCCGGCGCCATCTATTTCGACACGTTCCCCGACATGACGGGGCTCGATCCGGTGCGCGAATGCGAAGTCAACATCGCCACCGTCAAGCGCATGCTGCGCGTCGTCGACCGGCTGGAGCAGGACAATCGCCTGTCCGCCGCCATGGACAGCCAGGACGCGGTGACGTCGCAGGCCATCATCCAGGAAATCATGCTCGGGCCGGACCGCTGAGGCATCCGAGCCACCACCGTTTTCAACAAGGGAGGAATACAATGAGACTTCTGCTTGCCACCGCTACCGCCGCACTGATGGCATTATCCATCGGCTCGGCCTTTTCCACAGATCTCGCGCCGCTCAATTCCGATACGGAAAAGGACCGCATCGACTGGTCGCAGGTCGAGGCCAAGTTCGGCACGTTCCCCAAACTGCCAGAAGGCACCAAGGCGGGCGCGGTTTCCAAGACGCTGACCAATGAATACTGGCGCTCGCTGGGAGAGGGCTACAAGGCGTTCGGCGACAAGGTCGGCATTCCCGTCGTCTATCAGGCGGCGCAGAGCGAAGGCGACCAGCTCGGCCAGCTGACCATTGCCGAAGGCCTGGTCACGCAGGGCTACAACGTTCTGCTCGTCTCGCCGCAGACCGACGCCAATCTGCAGCCGATCATGGAGCAGGCCAAGGCCGCCAATGTGCCGGTGGTCAACGTCAACGATGCAGTCATCCCGCAGGCCGAGCACTATGTCGGCAATGTCCAGCGCGACAATGGCGTGCGCGTCGCCAAATGGTTCATCAAGAACCGTCCGAATGGCGGCAAGGTCGCCATCGTCGAAGGCCAGGCCGGCGTCTATGCAGCCGTGCAGCGCACCGATGGCTTCAAGTCCACCATCACCGAAGGGGGCAAGTTCGAGGTCGTCGCCAGTGTTCCCGGCAACTGGGACCGCCAGACCTCCTATGACGCGGCGGTCAACATCCTGCAGCAGCACCCCGACCTGATCGGCTTCTATGCCAACAATGACGGCATGGCACTGGGCATTGTCGAGGCGGTCAAGGCTGCCGGCCTGCAGGACAAGGTTGCCGTGTTCGGCACTGACGGCATTTCCGACGCCTATGCCTCGATCCGCGCCGGCGAACTGACCGGCACGGTCGACAGCTTCCCGGTGCTAACCGGTGAGGTTGCTCTGGAAACGGCGCTGCGGCTGGTGGCTGGACAAAAGCTGCCGCGCGTCGTTGCCACGCCGCAGGCACTGATCACCAAGGACAATGCCGACCGCTATTCCGGACCCGGCGCGCGCAAGGCCCTGCTCGAAGATGCCGCTGCGGGCCAGTAAAGCCGATCGGCGGGTGCCGGCCAGAGCAGTTCGCTCCCGGCCGGCACCGTTGCCCGGAGATTGAACCCAATGTCACCCCGGCTGCAATTCCAGGGCATTTCCAAGCTGTTTCCGGCCGTGCGGGCGCTCAACGACGTGTCGTTCTCGATCAGTGCCGGTGAAATCCACGGTCTGCTCGGCGAAAACGGTGCCGGCAAGTCGACGCTGCTCCGCATATTGTCGGGCGTCTACAGACCGACGGCGGGAAGCATCCTCATCGACGGAAAGCCGGTGACGCTTGCCAATCCGGTCGCCGCGCGTGCCGCGGGCGTCGCCATGATCCATCAGGAATTGCAGGAGGTGCCGCGCCTCAGCGTCGCCCAGAACATGTTCCTCGGCCAACCGCTGACGCGCGGCGGTATCTTCGTCGCCCGGCGGGAACAGGAGCGCCGCGCTGCCGAGGCTCTTGCAGCCATTGACCCGTCCATCGACCCGGCCGCTCCCCTCGGAACCCTGAAGGTGGCGCAACGGCAGATCGTCGAGATCGCCCGCGCGCTGCTTGACCGTGCCCGCATCGTCGCCATGGACGAGCCGACATCGAGCCTGACGCCGAGCGAGTTCGAACGGCTGGCACAAGTCATCACCGGTCTCGCTCGCGACGGCGTCGCCGTCGTCTATGTCTCGCACAAGCTGGACGAGGTGTTCGGCATCTGCCGGCGCGCCACCATCATGCGTGACGGCGTGGTCATCGATTCCGTCGACCTGAAAGGCCTGTCGGAAAAGGCGGTCGTGGCGATGATGGTCGGCCGCGAACTGGCGCAGGAACGGCATACCTCTCACGCCTCGAATGAGGTGATGCTGAGCGCGCGCGGGCTCTCCTCGACAACGAAGGTGCGCGATGTGTCGTTCGAGCTGCATCGTGGCGAGGTGCTCGGCATTGCCGGCCTTGTCGGCTCAGGCCGCACCGAATTACTGCGGTTGCTGGCCGGCGCCGACCGCGCCACCGCCGGTACGATCGCAATTGATGGCAAGGCGACGCGATTCTCCAGCCCGCGCGATGCGATTGCCGCCGGCATCGGCCTGGTGCCGGAGGAGCGCAAGCGCGAGGGCATCGTGCCGCTGCGCTCGATCACCAGCAACATGGCGTTGGCCTCGATGGGCGTATTCGCGCCGCGCGGCGTCATCGATCACGCCAGGTTGAAACGGGTGGCAATCGACAAGATGGGCCGCGTCAACCTGCGCCCATTCCTGCTCGATCGGCCGATCCGCCTGTTCAGCGGTGGCAACCAGCAGAAGGCGATCATCGGCCGCTGGCTTGCGGCCGGAACACGCATCCTTTTGTTCGACGAACCGACGCGCGGCATCGATGTCGGCGCCAAGGCGGAGATCTATCATCTGATCGAGGAGCTCGCCCGGGAAGGCCACGGTGTCATCGTCGTCTCCTCCGAACTGCCCGAGGTGATCCGGCTCGCCGACCGCGTGCTGGTGATGCGCGACGGCTCGATCGCGGCCGAACTCCACAGGGACGACATCAGCGAACAGGCGATCGCGGCGCACGCCATCCCGCAGACTCAAGACAGTAGGTGACGGATATGTCGGATACCATTCTGGTGCAGCCACGGGCCGAATTCATGCGCGGGGTCTCCATGCGCGACGCCGGCACATTGATCGGCCTTGTCGTGATCTTGGCCGTGTTCGGGGCACTGGTGCCAGGCTTCTTCGCCGAGCGCAACCTGATCAACATCCTGCAACAGTCGAGCATCAATGCCTGCCTGGCGCTGGGCATGACGCTGGTCATCATCTCCGGCGGCATCGACCTGTCTGTCGGGCCGACGGCAGCCCTTTCGGCCGTCATCTCGGCCTCGATGATGGTCGCCGGCGTACCGTTTCCGCTCGCCATCGCCGCCGGCTTCGCCATTGGCCTTGCCTGCGGCCTCGTCAACGGCCTTCTCGTCGCTTTTGTCGGGCTGCAGCCTTTCATCGTCACATTGGGTACACTCAGCACCTATCGGGCGCTGGCGCTGATCTATACCGGCGGCAATCCGGTGCTCGGCCTGCCGGCAGGCTTTCGCGCCGTCTTCAACGGCTCGCTGTTCGGGCTGCCGCTGGCGGTTATCATCGTGGCCTTCGTGGCTGTCGTCGCCTGGGTCGTTTTGAAGAAGACGCCATTCGGCGAATATCTGCTCGCCGTCGGCGGCAATGAGGAGGCTGCCTACATCGCCGGCGTGCCGATCGCCCGCACCAAGATTGCTGCCTACATGATCTCCGGGCTGTTGGCGGCCCTTGCCGCGCAGATCCTGATCGGCCGGCTCGGTGCGGCCGAGCCCATCCTCGGCAATCTCTGGGAACTCGACGCCATTGCAGCTGCCGCCATCGGCGGCGCCTCGCTGATGGGCGGCAAGGGCAGTGTCGTCGGCACGATCCTGGGCGCCGTCATCCTCGGCGCGATGCGCAACGGTTTGACGCTGATGAACGTGCAGTCCTTCTATCAGCTTCTGGCAACTGGTCTTATAATCCTCGCCGCGATGCTTATCGATCGCGTGACGAGGGGGCGTGGATGACCTTGAGCGGGCTGGACCTGAAAGCGGTAGGACCGCGTATCCGCATGATGATGCCGCATCTCACCCCACTGGAGGCGAAGGTGGTGGAAACCGTCTTTGGCCGGCGCGGCTTTGACGAGAGCATCCCGCTGAAGCAGATCGCCGAGGAGGCCGGCGTGTCCGAGGCAATGGTGGTCAAGATCGCCAAGAAGCTCGGTTTTTCCGGCTATCGCGACTTTCGCACCGCCGTCTATGAATACAGCCGCCTGCCGACTGCCGAGATGCATCAGGAACTGTCATCCGACGACAGTTCGGCCGAGATCGTGCAAAAAGTGTTCCGCACCTCCATCCAGGCACTGGAGGAGACACTGGCGATCCTCGACATCGAGGATTTCGACCGCGCCGCCGAGCTTCTCCACCGTGCGAAGAACCGGGATTTCTATGGCGTCGGCGGCTCGGCGCAGATTGCGCGCGACGTCTCGCACAAGTTCCTGCGCATCGGCATTCGCGCCTCCGTCTACGACGATTCGCACATGATGCTGATGTCGGCCTCGCTGCTCGGCGGCGATGATATCGCCGTCGGCTTCTCGCATTCGGGCAACACCTCTGCCGTCATCGACGCCATCCAACTGGCCCGCAAGAACGGCGCAAGGACGCTGGCCATCACCAATTACGACAACTCGCCGTTGGCTGCAGTGGCCGACATCGTGCTGTGCTCGACCGCGCAGGGATCGCCATTAATGGGCGAGAACGCGGCGGCGCGTATCGCCCAGCTCAACATCCTCGATGCTCTGTTCGTCGCGGTCGCGCAGCGCGACTATCAGGCGGCGGAGCGCAATCTCGGCCGCACCATGTCGGCGGTGACATCGAAGCGAAAAGACCGGGGCTCATGAGGACACCGCCGCTGGTCACCGTGTTCGGCAGCCTGCATTACGACATCATGGTCGACGCGCCCGACCGTCCGCGCAAGGGCGAGACGGTGACCGGCCATGCCTGGCACCCGAAATGCGGCGGCAAGGGCGGCAACCAGGCCGTGTCGGCGGCAAGGGCCGGCGTGCGCGCGGCGATGATCGGCGCGGTTGGCAACGATGATTTCGGGCGGGCGTTGCTGGCCAATCTCGATCGCGCCAGGGTCGACCGTCGTTTCGTGAGGGTGGCCGCTGGTGCCGGCTCCGGAATGAGCGTGGCGATCTTCGATCAAGGCGGCGATTATGGCGCGGTGATCGTCTCGGGCAGCAATCTCACGCTGGGCAATGCCGATATTGCCGCCGCTTCCGAAATGATGTCCCAAACGGCGGTGCTCCTGCTGCAGAACGAGGTGCCGGAAGCGGCCAATATTGCCGCCGCACGCGCGGCGAAGGCGCAAGGCGGCCGAGTCGTGCTCAACGCCGCCCCCGCGCGCAAACTCTCCGGCGAGTTGACCGCGCTGGTCGACATATTGGTGGTCAACGCCATCGAGGCGGAGTTCCTGGCCGGCATGGCGGTCGTCGAGACGCTGGACGGTGCCGCGCAAGCCGCGCGGCTGCTGGCCGATCTTTGGCCTGTCGCGATTGTCACGGCGGGCGGCGAAGGTGTTGCCTGCTGCGAGCGGACCGGCGAGGCCTTCGCGCTGCCGGCCATCCCGGTCAAGGTCGTCAGCACGCATGGCGCCGGCGATGAATTCGTCGGTGCGCTGGCCGCGGGGCTTGCCCGTGGGGAGACCATGCAAGCGGCCGTCACCGCCGCCAATGCGGCTTCGGCCTTGCTGGTCTCGACACCCGAGGCCGAGCGCGACGGCATCTGACTGGATGGTTTGCGTCTTGCCAATCCGCTGCGGCGGCCGCCGATCCTTGCGGCTTCGCGCGAATTCCGCTAAGGCGCGCCTTTGTCGCCGGGAAACACGGACTTGGACGATCAACGCGCCGACGTCGCCATCATCATGGGCAGCCAGTCCGACTGGGCGACGATGCGCCATGCGGCCGAAACCCTGGAAGCCCTGGGCATTCCACACAAGCGGCTGATCGTTTCCGCGCATCGCACGCCAGACCGGCTCTACGATTTCGCCAGGGGCGCCAAGGCAGCGGGCTACAAGGTGATCATTGCCGGCGCCGGTGGTGCCGCGCATCTGCCCGGCATGACGGCGGCAATGACGCCGCTGCCGGTGTTTGGCGTGCCGGTGGAATCGAAGGCGCTCTCCGGTCAGGATTCGCTGCTGTCCATCGTCCAGATGCCCGCCGGCATTCCCGTGGGGACGCTGGCCATCGGCAAGGCCGGTGCCACCAACGCAGCCCTTCTGGCCGCCGCCGTGCTGGCGCTGAACGATGACAAGCTCGCCGTCCGTCTGGATGCCTGGCGCGCCGCGCAGACCGCCAAGGTCGCGACCGAACCGACGGACACGCTGTGACCCTGCCCGCTGGATCGACCATCGGCATCATTGGCGGCGGCCAGCTCGGCCGCATGCTGGCTGTTGCCGCCGCCCGCCTCGGCTACCGCACGGTGGTGCTGGAGCCGCAAGCGGATTGCCCGGCGGCGCAGGTCGCGAACCAGCAGATAGCGGCTGCCTATGACGACCCAGCAGCCCTTGCCGAACTGGCCGCGTCGAGTTCCGTCGTTACCTACGAGTTCGAGAACGTGCCGGTTGCGGCCGCCAGCGCGCTTGCCATCCAGGTTCCGGTTTATCCGCCGGCGCGGGCGCTTGATGTGGCGCAGGATCGGATGAGCGAGAAGACATTCCTCAATGCCATCGGCATTGCCACCGCGGATTTCCACGCCGTCGACAATGATGACGAACTGACGGCAGCACTGGAAGCATTCGACGGCAGCGGCATCCTGAAGACGCGCCGCATGGGCTATGACGGCAAGGGCCAGCGCGTCTTCCGCAACATGGAAACGGGCGGCTTCGCCGGCACCTGCGAGGCGATGGGCAATGTGCCGCTGATCCTGGAAAGCTTCGTGTCGTTCGAGCGCGAGATTTCGGTGATCGCCGCGCGCGGCATCGACGGCACTGTCGCTGCCTACGATCCGGCCGAGAATGTCCACCGCAGCGGCATTCTCCATACGTCCACCCTGCCGGCCCGAATAAGGCCCGAAACGGCGGAAGCGGCGCGAGCAGCGGCGTCTAAAATATTGTCGGCGCTGAACTATGTCGGTGTCATCGGCGTGGAGTTCTTCGTGCTCGCCGACGGCTCGCTGCTGGCCAACGAGATCGCGCCGCGGGTGCACAATTCCGGCCATTGGACGGAAGCAGCCTGCATCGTTTCGCAGTTCGAGCAGCACATCCGCGCCGTCGCCGGCCTGCCGCTTGGAAATCCCCAGCGTCATTCCGATTGCGTGATGGAGAACCTGATCGGCGACGATGTGCTGCGTGTTCCGGCCCTGCTCGCCGAGCCGGACCTGATGCTGCATCTCTATGGCAAGGCCGAGGCACGCCCCGGCCGCAAGATGGGCCATTTCACCAGGATCGGCCGTCGCGCCTAACCCCCGAAACAGGCCTACTGCACGTCGTCGCTCTCGTCTTGGTCAGGGCTGGCGCAACTGGCATCGCCTTCCTCGCAATTGGCGGCGGCAGCGAGCTGCTCGATGCGATCATTGGTCAGCCTGGCCAGGCATTGCGAAACTTCCATCGGATGGATCGAACCGCCCGCGCTGGCTGCGGTGGAATGCGCGCACTCTGCATCGCGAAAGGCGATCCAGGCGCGTTGCGCCACCTGCAGCAGTCTCTTGCCGTCGGCGTCATCCGCGCTGATGAGATCCTGGTAGGCCTTGTTGAGCCTGGCGTCGGCCTCCTGGTAATCCTCGCCGGCGCAGATGTTCATCATCTGCTGGCTGTCGTCGCTGCGGTCGCACTCCTGCGCGCGGGCAGCCGAGGCTCCCGCCAGCACGAGAATGCAGGCGGACAGGAAAATTCGGCGCATATCCATCCCCAAATCACGTCATGGCGGGCGCATCATCCCAGCCGACTGAAGCCCGCGCAATGCCGCAAGGCCGACATGGCGGATATTTGATGATATGGAGAGACGGAGCACGCTTGCGGTTGACACGGACAAGGCTCCTCGTTTATGAGCCACCCACAGTTCAAAGGCGCGTCTTCTGGCGCGCCTTAAAATTTCGACCCGAACCGGGTCCACACCGACAGGCAAGACCATGAAGATCAAGAATTCGCTCAAGGCGCTGAAGGCGCGTCACCGCGACAACCAGCTGGTTCGCCGCAAAGGCCGTGTCTACATCATCAACAAGACCGCCCCGCGCTACAAGGCACGCCAGGGCTGAGTTTCGGGCTGGAGGCTGCTGCCTCCGCCCAGTGATGCTTGTTGCCCGCCTGCCGGCTCATTCACGCCAAATTCAGTTTGACGTTCCGCCGCCCGGGATTAGAGTCCGGCGATGCGGATTCTTTTTGCATTTTTGACGTCTCTGCTTGTTTCCAGCGCCATTTATGGCCCGGCACACGCGGATGATGCTGTCGCGCCGCCGGCCAGCAAGGACGTGCCGCCGGTGGCAACGACGAAGCAGGCCCGTCTCGATCAGCTGTTCAACGATTTGAAGCGCGAGCGCAACGAAAAGGCAGCCGAGCGTATTGCCGGCAACATCTGGAATGAGTGGTCTCAATCCGGCAGCGCCTCGATCGATCTGATGATGCAGTGGTCGCAGAAGGCCATCGAAGGTCAGAAGTTCGACGTCGCCCTCGATTTCCTCGACCAAGTGGTGATCTTGCAGCCGACCTATGCCGAGGGCTGGAACCGGCGCGCCACCGTGCATTTCATGATGAAAAACTACGGCAAGTCGATGTCCGACATCGACCATACGCTGCAACTCGAGCCTCGCCATTTCGGCGCGCTGTCCGGCCTGGCGCAGATCATGGCTCTGACCGGCCACAAGCAATCGGCACTCGAGGCCTGGCAGAAGGTTCTGGCGATTTATCCAATGATGCGCAGCGCCCAGGACCAGGTCGGCACCCTGTCCGAAGAACTTGCCGGCGAAGGCATTTAAGGGAATAGGCAGTAAGCTGCGGGTTGCCCTGCTGCCTACTGCACAACTTATCCCCCTCCATCCCCGTATCTCCCCCATGAACCTGATCTACGCCGCCCTTGCCTTCCTGATGGCGCTTGTCTTCGGCTTTGTCGGCATCACCCGCGCCGGTTCATGGCTGATTGAACGCCGCAATCCGTCGATTGGTGAATTCGCCGACATCGATGGCGCCCGCATTCACTATGTCCATATTCCGGGGCCCGCGAACGCCGAGCTGCCGCCGATCGTCTTCATCCACGGTGCCAGCGCCAATCTCAGGGATCAAATGCTGCCGCTGCTGCCATTGCTCGAAGGCCGCGCCGAAATGCTGTTCTTCGACCGGCCAGGCCATGGCTGGTCGGGCCGTGGTCCCGGCAACAACGAAGACCCGTCGGCTCAGGCCAACACCATCGCTGCGTTGATGGACCGTCTGGGCATCAGGAAGGCGGTTATAGTCGGTCATTCTTTCGGTGGTGTGGTGACATCGACTTTCGGCCGCGAGCATCCCGACAAGACGCTTGGCCTGGTCTTTCTCGCGCCGGCAACTCATCCGTGGCCGGGCGGGGCAACCTCATGGTATTACGATCTGACGACCATTCCGGTGATCGGCTGGCTGTTTTCCGAGACGCTGACCTATCCGACGGGAACGCTGCGGATGGAAGACGCCACGACCTGCGTCTTCTCGCCCAACAGGGTGCCGGACAACTATCTCGACGCGGCCTCCATCCCGTTGGTCCTGCGACCATCGGCCTTTCGTGCCAACGCCACCGATGTCGCCGGGCTCTATCGCTATGCCCTTGGCGCCGCACCGCACTACAACCAGATCAGGGCCCCGACCGTGGTCATTTCGGGTGATCGCGACAAGGTCGTCTATGCGGAGATTCACTCGATCGAGCTCCAGCGCGACATACCGGGCGCCCAACTCGTCTGGGTGCATAATCTCGGCCACAAGCCGGACTGGATTGCGCCCGATCTCGTCATTGGTGCCATCGAGAAGGTCTCCGGCAAGGATGTCGATCTGCGGATTATCGCCAAAAGCGTCGAAGCCCGGATCGCCGGCGATCTGTATGGCGTCGGGAAATGCGCCGATCTCAGGCAGCCGGAAGCAGAGCTTGCACCGACCTGACCGCCGTCCCTTCACGTGGCTGGGAAGCTCCCCTACAACACGGCCATGCCTGAACCGAACCTGGACACATTCTCACGAGCAATAATTCGTGTCTTCCCGGAATTGAAGACTTCAAGCTTCCGGCTGATGACGGCAGGTTGGCACTCGACGGCGGTCGATGTCGACGACAGGCTGGTGTTCAAGTTCCCGCGTCACAAGGTTGCTGAACGAGCGCTTCTCAGGGAAGCCGCCCTGCTGGCCCTGATCCGCCCTTGCCTGTCGATGCCGGTCCCCGATATGAGCATCCATGAGGGGCCGCCGCTGTTCTCCAGACATGAGAAACTGAAAGGGGAACATCTGCTGGCAGCACGATATGAAGAATTGCCCGAACATGCCCGCCAACGCTTGGGCAACGATCTGGGCCGCTTTTACGCCGAGCTTCATCGGCTCGACCTGAACCAGATGGCGGCCGCTGGCGCCGAGCCGGTAGGTACCTGGCAGGCACCGAGCACAATCCGCGCGAAGGCGCTGCCCTTGCTGGCGCCTCGGCTACTCGCCCGCGCGGAGGCAACCCTGATGGCATACGAAAGTCTGCCACCGGACCCGCACGGGATTATCTATGGATTCTTCGACGGGCATGGCTGGAACATGGCGTTCGATCATGCGCGAATGAGGCTCAACGGACTCTACGACTTTGTCGACCGTGAACAATCCGGCCCCTAAGCGGCGACCGGCTTAGGCCGGAGTTGGAAGAGAGCGATCAAGAGGGACAAAAAACCCT
>NZ_JAMYUT010000016.1:0-148192 GCF_040323235.1 Mesorhizobium sp. M0051 | reverse complement strand
ATGGGGACTACCTGTTCCACGCCATCGTCACCGATCCGGCCGGCAACAGCTCGACCAGCAACGCGGTCGAGGTGAAGATCGACACTACCGCGCCGACGGCCGGCACGCTGTCTTTCAGCAACCTGACCGACACCGGCACGCCGAACACCCCGGCGGTGACGACGGACAATGCATTCGACCTGACGCTTTCCGGCAATGCCGACACCAACGGCACCACGGTGGCGTACGAGAAGTCGACCAATGGCGGCACGACCTGGACGAGCACCACGGCGAGCCAGAGCGGGCTTACGGATGGGGACTACCTGTTCCACGCCATCGTCACCGATCCGGCCGGCAACAGCTCGACCAGCAACGCGGTCGAGGTGAAGATCGACACGCAAAATCCGACTTTATTGGCTATTACAAGTTCTGGATCTGGCAGCAGTAAAACGTTGACCTTTGAGTTCAGCGAGAACGTGAGTGGCTTTGATGCATCGGACGTAACGGTAACCCGCACCTCAGGGAGCCAAGATCCTAGCAAGGGTACCGTATTATTTGATCACATCGATAGTGTCACGGGACACGCATTCTACACTCTCGCGATCACGAAGCAGAATGTTCCCCAAACGTTCAATGTTTCAGTGGCAAACGCCTCCTTCACGGATCTTGCTGGCAACCAAGGAATTGGCAAGACAGTAAACAACCTGAGTCCAGCGGGGTACGCGGGCCAACCAATCAATCTCGGCCTCACCGATCCGCTACAAGACGGCTCGCTCGTCACGGCGACGGTGAAAGATGTGCCTTCCGGCTGGATCATCGACGGCGCAACACTCAATGCCGACGGCAGCTGGACGCTCGAGACCACCAGCCCGCATGGTCTCACCGTCACCACGCCTGCCGATTATGCCGGCGCGGCCGTGCTCAACGTCTCGATGAGCTGGACCAACGGCGATGGCACCACGGGAAGCACGTCGGTCGCCGACAACGTCGAGGCCTATGCGCCAGGAATGCCGATCTTCGCCTGGTCCGGCGACGACGTGCTGACCGGCTCGAGCGGCAACGATCTCTTCGTCTTCTCGCAGCCAATCGGCAACGACACGGTGCATAGCTTCGACGCGGCCGCGGACAAGATCGATCTGATCGGCTATTCCGGTTTCGCGAGCTTCGCTGACGTCCAGACGCACATGGCCGACGATGCCAACGGCAATGCGGTGATCAGGCTTGGCGACGGGCAGTCGATCCTGCTTGACGGTGTCCACTCGAGCGCGCTCACCGATGGCAATCTCGTCTTCGACCAGACGCCGGTGGTCAATAACGCCGGCACTATGACGATCGGCGACGGCGCGATGCTGCCGCTGAGTGGCACGATCAACAACACCGGCCTCATCTCGCTCAATTCCGCAGGCAGCGACACGCTACTGCAGCTCATTCAGCACGGCATCACCCTGCAGAGCGGGGGGCAGGTCGTCCTGTCCGACAGCGACTCCAACATTATCTCCGGCACGAGCGCGGATGTCATTCTGACCAATGTCGACAACACCGTCTCCGGCGCCGGTCAACTGGGCGGCGGCCTGTTGTCCCTGAACAACCAGGGGACGATCGTCGCCACCGGCACCCACGCGCTGGTCATCGACATGGGCGCCAACACAACCCTCAACTCCGGAACGCTGGAGGCGACGGGTTCCGGCGGCCTGATGATCACCGGCACGCTCGCCAATTCCGGGCTGCTCTGGGCCAATGGCGGCAACATCACGATCGACGGCCAGGTCACGGGCACAGGCGAAGCCACGATTGGCAACCTGTCGAAGCTGGAATTCGGCGCAGCCTCATCGACGGATGTGACCTTCGCGCAGAATGCCGCTGGCACGCTGCAGCTCGATGATTCCTTCGACTTCAGCGGCAGGATTGGAGGTATCACCAACGACGATAAGATCGACCTCGGCGACATGCTGTTCGGCGCTGGAACGTCCGCGGCCTATCAGGCCGACTCGAGCGGTAATGGAGGGACATTGACCGTGACTGACGGCGCTCACAATGCCACACTCCACCTCCTTGGCATCTTCGATGCGCATAACTTCACGCTTGTAGACGACGGGGCCGGCAGGACGGTGGTTGAGTATGGTCTAACAGCGAGCGGTCTCGTGGCGTGAACCTCGAGGTGTGCGGCAAACACACGCGGCTCACCTCAGGGCGGCTGGTCGCAGATTCAGCTTACGAATTAAGGTTTATGACAGGAAAGGGAACCGATTGAGTGGGCGTTTGAAGGATTTGGTGTAATGTCGCTTACAGGTGTGCAATTGGACAGGGGGCGGTTCTCCGCTGAGTCATTGAGTCTCAACAGCAAAAGCAACATCGTCAAGGAAGCTCTGCTGGCGTGCCGCCATTATTTCCTGGTCGCGGCAGGGTTCAGTTTAGCGATCAACCTGCTCTACCTGGCCTCGCCGCTCTATATGCTGCAGATCTATGACCGGGTGGTCAGCAGCGGCAGCGAAACAACGCTGGTGATGCTTACGATTGTGCTGGTGGCTGCCTTCCTTGCCCTTGCCGGCCTCGATCTGGTGCGCGCCAGGATTCTGACTCGTGCCAGCGCTCGGCTCGACCGGCTGCTTTCGGCTAAGGTCGTCGCAGCCTCGCTCGAGGCCTCCTCGCCGGGTTCCTCGCTGAGTCAGCCGATCCGCGACTTCGACACGTTCCGGCAGGTCATTACCGGCAGCGGCATACATGCGCTGCTCGATCTACCCTGGTCGCCTATCTACATCGCCATCATCTTCCTGCTGCACCCTTGGCTGGGGTTCTTCGCGCTCGGGTCTTCGCTGCTCCTGATTGCGATGGCGGTCACCAATGAATTTCTGGTGCGCGGGCCGCTGAAGCAGGCCAACGACGTGGCAACGGCCAACTATGCCTTCACCGAGATGAGCCTCAGGAACGCGGAAGTCGTCCGCGCCATGGGAATGATCGACGGCCTCATCCGCCGCTGGGAACGCGATCGAAACCTGGCGCTTCGGCGTCAGGCGGACGCCAGCGACCGCGCCGCATTCATGTCCGGGTTGATCAGGTTTCTTCGGCTGACCATGCAGTCGCTCATCCTCGGCCTTGGCGCTTATCTGGTCATCGAACGGCAAACGAGCGCCGGCTCCATTTTCGCAGCAAGCCTTCTGCTGGGTCGGGGCCTCCAGCCGGTCGAGCAGATCGTCGGCGTGTGGCGCAGCCTTGTCCTGGCGCGCGGCGCGCTGGCGAGGGTTCGAAAGCTGGTCGAAGGGGATGTGCGCAACGACCGCTCGTTCAATCTGCCGAAGCCAACAGGCAAGATTTCGGTTGAGCAGGTGAGCTACGCGCTACCCAACCTGCAGAAGGTTCTGCTGCGGGACATCTCCTTCCGGCTCGAGGCCGGCGAGGCGCTCGGCATCATCGGCCCCTCGGGCGCGGGCAAATCCACCCTTGCCCGACACCTGGCTGGCGTCATGCAGCCCAGCCGGGGAACCGTCAGGCTGGACGGGGCCGACATGGCCCAGTGGGGTCGCGACGCGCTCGGTGATCACATCGGCTACCTGCCGCAGGACATCGAGCTCTTCTCCGACACGATCGCTGCGAACATTGGGCGGTTCAAGACCAACGTCGACCAGGAGGTGATCGAGGCCGCCCGCCTAGCCGGCGTGCATGACATGATCATCCGCTTGCCGCAGGGTTATGAGACACAGATCGGCGAAGGCGGCGCGGTGCTGTCGGGCGGGTACCGGCAGCGCATTGCCCTTGCCCGGGCGGTGTTCGGAACGCCGAACCTCATCATTCTCGACGAGCCGAGTTCCAATCTCGACGCCGATGGAGACCGCGCACTGAGCGAGTGCGCGATCGAACTCAAGCGCCGCGGCAGCACGCTGATTATTGTGTCGCACCGCCCCTCGACGCTCGCCAACGTCGACAAGATCCTTTTGCTGCGCGAGGGCGCCCTCGACGCCTTCGGCATGCGAAACGAGATCGTGGCGCTGCTCAACCAGCGTGCGGCTCCGATCGAGGTTGCAACGCAATGAGTCTGATCAGGAGAGATCGATGAGCGACGGCACCTTCGTCTATCGCAGCCTGCCAGGCGAAGCCGGCCCCACCGCCTCGGATTCGATCAGGGTGCCGGCTCTTGTGGGTCTGTTGATCATCCTTGGCTTCTTTGGCATTTTCGGCGGCTGGGCCGCCATCGCGCCGCTGAATGGCGCGGTGCTCGCGGACGCAGTCGTTAAGGTGGAGGGCAACCGCAAGAGCGTCCAGCACTTCGACGGCGGCACGGTGAAGGAGATACACGTAAAGGACGGCGACATCGTAAAGACGGGCGACATATTGCTGGTGCTAGACGACAGCAAAATCCGATCCGAGTTAAACCTCTATTCCCAGCAATATGCTATGTTGCGCGCGACGGATGCCCGCATCCGCGCAGAGCTCGACGGCAAGGAGGAAGTCGCTTTCCCGACGGACATGACCGCCGCACATCAGACTTATCTACAGGACGCGATGGCAAGTCAGATCGCCGACCTTGAAAGCCAGCGCGCCTCGATGGCAGGCGCCAGACAGATTCTGCAGAAGCGAATCGACGAACTCGATGAGCAAATCGACGGCAAGCAGCTGCGCGTCCAATCTTTTCGCGCGCAGCTGAAGTCCACCATCGAGGAGAAGGCAGGCCTCGACAAGCTCTTGAAGGCTGGATTGACGACGCGCACGCGTATCCTTGAGCTCGACCGCTCCGCGTCCGACCTGCAAGGCCTGATAGATGAGTCCCTGGGCGAGATCGCCGGGAACCATCAGAGCAAGGCCGAGCTTGTGAGCCAGATCGCACAGCTGACAAACGACCGCCGCGCCAAGCTCTCGGCAATGCTGATCGATACGCAGTCCAAGCTGGCGGACCTCGTACCCACGATGTTCGCGAGCCAGGCCGCCGTGGATCGCGCTATGGTCCGCTCGCCCTATGACGGCCAGGTGATGAACCTCAGCGTCTTCTCGACAGGTGCGATTGTCGCCCCCGGTCAGACGATCCTTGATATCGTGCCGACACGAAACTCGCTGGTCGTCCAGGCGCAGGTGCGCGTCGAGGATATATCAAGCCTGCGATCCGATATGATGGCGGAAGTGCGCTTTACATCTTACAAGCAGCGTTCCATTCCAATCATCCATGGGCGCGTCACCCGCATTTCGGCGGATCGCGTCACCGACAGCAAAACCGGATTCCCCTACTACGTGGCCGATGTCGTGGTCGATCCGGCCGAACTTGCCGCAGCCCCGCAGATCGCGCTCTATCCCGGGATGCCTGCCTCGGTGATGATCGTCACAGAGGAGCGCACCGCCCTCGATTATATTCTAAGCCCGCTTGTTGCCTCAGTTCATTCCTCTTTCCGCCAGAAGTAGAGCCTGGTGCAGCAAATCACGAAACGTAGTCAGCGATCATTCCTATACTGCACCCGCAAGAGAGATGATGTCTGAAGCTCAGGGGTTGGGCGAATTAACTCTTTCAGCTGCTCCAGAGCCGGCGACTGGACCACGGTCTCATACGTCCGGCAAGCATATTAAGGGTCCTTGGTGCAGATCACGCGCGGCTGCGATGGGACCCAGAGCGATCGGACCGCTGCCCACGCGCCTGCTGTGGCGAAGCACGAAGGCCTTTTGGGTCGCTTCGGCGCATTCACAGCTCGAATGTCGTGATCGAGAGATCGCGCCAGCGACAGTAGACCAGCCACGAGGCCGGCTCGCTGTCGCCTTGGCTGCATCCGGAACTCAAGAAACTTGGCCTGCCGGCGATCTGCCTGGAGACGCAGCACGTGCGCGCCGCGCTGTCGGCGCAGCGCAACAAGACCGACATGCGCTCGGCATCGCCCACATCATGCGCACCGGCTGGTTCCGCCAGGCCTACATCAAGTCGGAGAGCTGCTACCGGACGAAGCTTCTGCTGACCCACCGGCGCAATCTGAAGGCCAAGTTTCTCGACCTGGAGAACGCCATCCGGCACTCGCTGAAGTCGTTCGGCATCCGCCTGGGCAAGGTCGGACGCGGCGCTTTCGAGCACGCGGTTCGCCAGGCTGTGGCCGACGATCCGCTGTCGGCCGAACTGATGGACGCCATGCTGTAGGCGCGCGCTGTGGAAACAGTACTGCCGGCTGCACGATCTCGTCGTCAAAATGGTAGCGCGCAGCGAGCTGTGTCGACGCTTCATGGCGATCCCCGGCGTCGGCCCGGTGACGGCGCTCTCGTTCATGACGGCGATCGACGATCCCACACGCTTCCGCCGCTCTCGCGACGTCGCGGCCTACTTCGGGCTGACCTCGCGGCGCTGGCAGTCGGGCACCTCGATCGACGTTCAGGGCCGCCTCTCGAAGGCTGGCGATGCGGACGTGCGGCGCGCGCTCTACGAGGCGGCGTCGGGACTGATGACGCGCTTAGGGCAGGGACAAGGTCAAGAGCTGGGGCCGGGAGATCGCCAAACGCTCCTGCCACCGCAAGGCCTGTGTCGCGGTGGCGCGCAAGCTGGCGGTGATCATGCACGCGATGTGGAGCGACGGCACGTTCTATGTCGGCGACGCGGCTATGAGTGACACCGACGCCGCGCAACGCGCCCACATCAAGGATCGACGCCTGCTCGGAGCGCATCGATGAGCGGCGCGACGGCGGTTGAAACGCATGGCGCCCGCACGCTGACGGACGCCATCTGACACAAGGAGATCCGCCCCGGCGGATGAGAACCGATGCAGACCAGGAACGACGGAACGCACGTTATCTTGCCTGCGGCCGCGCCGACAATGAGACGGCCGGACCGCGCTCGATTGCCTGTGACGATGCTCCGTCAGTCCGATGGAAAAGTGCGCCACGACGGTTCGAGCGCTGCAACCATGCAGCCGAACAACACCGTCGCAGAGCGCGGAAGATTGCACGGCGCATCGGAACTCGACACCAGAACGCGGAATCGTGGCAGAGCATAGATTCGTATGTTATCGCATCCTGAAGGAGTAACGACGATGGTTACAAAGTATCGCAAAACACTACCGATTAAGATGGCAAGATAAAGCAAGCTTGCGCTCGCACCTCGCCTTGCTCGGTAAGTCGTTGTCTGCACATTGTTTTCGCCTGCGAAAACGGAGCTCCTTCTCGACTTTGAGATGTGTGTGCGGCGGCGGTAGTGCCGTTAACGCACTGGTGGTGCTCGCAAATCCGTTGCGCCGCTGCGATGTGTGATCCGACGTTTCCGCGCCACTGCCTGTCTTTGTACGCTGGAGCACTATCCGCGCTTGCGGCGTCTTGCAGAGCCTCAATCCGCCGCTGATCCTGCCGTCATGGTGGAGCGTGACGACAGAGATTTCCATGTCAGGCTTGGGCGTGTGCGAAGCGGCGGCACGCGCGTCAATCCGCGCTCGCTGCCGTTCACGACGCAGGTGAAGATCGCCGTGCGCAAGGCCGGCGGCAATCCAGGCAGGAGCGGTGGTTCGGCTGGGAGCAAGGGCGGCGGCCGGTTCAATGCCAGGGGACGCGGCGCCGGCATCGCCGCAGGCCTGTCGCGCGATGGCAGCGGTTGGGGCCGGGAAGGGAGCGGAAGCCGCTTCCGGGCGCGGCGGGTGATGGTCAAGGCACGCATAGTCAAGTTCGCGTCCCAGCATGGCGCGCGCGGCGCGAAGATGCGTGGCGTCTCAACCCGGGCGGTCGACGCGCATCTGCGTTATCTTGAGCGCGACGGAGTGGCGCGCGACGGCGAGAAGGGCCGGGTTTATACCGCGCTCGAGGACGGTCGCGATAGCGACGAGGGCAGGGCGTTCATCGAACGCTGCCGTGGTGACCGGCATCAGTTCCGCTTCATCATCGCACCCGAGGATGCCATCGAGATGGAAGACCTGCGCTCCTTCACCCGCGACCTCGTGCGACAGATGGAGAGCGATCTCGGAACCCGGCTAGACTGGATCGCCGTCGACCACCACAACACCGGCCATCCTCACACCCACATCTTGGTGCGCGGCGCGACCGATCAGGGCAGGGTGCTCAACATCGCCGGCGATTATATCGCTCACGGCATCCGCCATCGCGCTGGCGAGTTGGTGACGCTTGAGCTCGGACCGCAGACCGAGATCGATGTCGCCCACAAGCTGAGAGCGGAGGTGGAGGCAGAGCGGCTGACCCGCCTCGACCGGATGCTGCTTGCCGAGCAAGAGGAGCGTGGCATCGTCGACCTACGGATCGGCGTTAGCGAGACCTACACGTTCCGCGCCAACCGCCATCTCCTGATCGATCGGGCAAAGCGTCTGGAACACTACGGCCTCGCCTCCGAGACTGAACCCGGCCGTTGGATGATTGCCGGTGATGCCGAGCACGTCCTGCGCGGCCTCGGCATGCGCAATGACATCATCAAGACCATGCATCAGGCACTCGCCGACCACGGCATCGCCGAGGAGCGCGGCGCCAGCCAGTATTTCAGCCATGGCAGAGAGATCACCGAGCGTGTGATTGGACGGGTGCTGGCCAAGGGGCTTGCCGGCGACGGCATGGATGCCGGGCTCTATGTCGTCGTCGATGGCGTCGACGGCCGCACGCATTATCTTGAGACTGGCGATGACACAAGATTCGACGAGGTGAGGCGCGGCCACATCGTCGCCCTCGAGCCTGTCCCGGCAAAGGCAGAGCCACGCGCGGCCGATCTCAATATCCGCGACCTGGCAGCCGAGCACGGCGGCGTCTACCGGCCGAGCGAGCATCTGGAGGCAGCACGGCCACGGATCGAGCGCATCAACGGCGACCCCGATGCCTTCATCCGCGCGCACGTGCGCCGCCTTGAAGCGCTGCGGCGGGCCGGCATCGTCGAGCGTATCGATGCCGACCACTGGAAGATCCCCCAAGACATCACCGAGCAAGGTGCGGCCTACGATGCCCGCAACAGGGGCAGGGATTTTACGGTCCGCACGCTTTCCTTCCTCGACCTCGACAACCAGGTGACGAGCGACGGCGCGACCTGGCTCGACCGGGAACTGGCATCGGCAAACCGGACGCCGCTCGCACAGATCGGGTTCGGCCGGGAGGTCACTGACGCGACGGATCGGCGTCGCCAAAGTCTCGTCGACATGGGCCTTGCCGCTCGACTGGACGACGGCCGGATTCGGGCGCCCAAGGATCTACTGCAGCGGCTCGAGCAAACCGAGGTCGCCCGCGTCGGCCGTGTGATGGCGGCCGAGCGCGGGCTCAACTTCATTCGGGCCAAGCCGGGCGAATATGTCAGCGGCCGGCTGATCGGAGCGGCCGATCTCGCCTCCGGCCGCTTCGCCATGATTGACGACGGTGCTGGCTTCCAGCTCGTGCCTTGGCAGTCGGTTCTCGAAAAGCGCATTGGTCAGCACATCAGCGGGCTTGCCCGTGACAACGGCGGCATCGAATGGACCTTAGGCAGAAAGCGGGGGCTGGGGTTGTGATGGCTTAGAGATGACTAGTTTCTCAGCTACCGCGTCCATGTAGGTTCACTTCTGAACGCGCAAGATGCGCCAGGAACGGTCGGTCAATTGAGGTTTCTGGAATGGGGTGCTTATGGGCCGTGGAACGAACCCGCTGCGCGGGATAGGCGCGTGGGGTGAGGTAGAGATCAAGAACCGGTCGTCGCGCTCGCGTTGAGCGTCGTTCGGCTAGAGCAGAGCATGGCGAGCTTCTTCAACAAGGAGCCTGACCATGCACCATCCTATTCTCGATGCACGGATCAGCCCGCTGCGCCAGCGGCTGATCGACGACATGAACATGCGGCGTTTCTCACGCGAGACACAGCGCAACTATCTCCGCGATATCGGACGCCTGGCGACATTCCTCGGGCGTTCACCAGACACAGCGACCGCCGACGACCTGCGCCGGTTCCAGATCGAGCAGCAGGATGACGGTGTTCCCGTGCCGACCATGAACAGCATCGTGTCGGCGTTGCGCTTCTTCTTCACGCATACGGTCGATCGTCCCGATCTGGCGCGCAAGCTCGTTCGTCTGGCGCACCCGCGCAAGCTGCCGGTGGTCCTGAGCCGCGACGAGGTCGCCCGGCTGCTCAACGCCACCACCTGCCTCAAGCACCAGGCCGCGCTCTCGGTCGCCTATGGCTCAGGGCTGCGCCTTTTGCGGCGACGAGTGAATGGCCAAAATTGGGGTTGAGGCCGTGAACAATTCCGTGGCGGAAAGGCAGTGTGATTGAGCTGCTATCCAACTTTCGGCGCGTCGAGCCGAAAAGGGCCAAGCCTTCTGACAGCCCGCCTGAGCCAGACGTTTGCGAGTCGAAGACCGGCGCGTCAGCTCCACCGGAGAATGGGTGCTTGGCGGTCATCGTCGTGCAGATGCCGTCGATAACAATGAGGATCAACGGAATAGCGGACAGGTAATCCTCCACAGCGGTCCGTTCGACCGCGCGCTCGTAGAGTTCGCCCCAACTTGCATAGTGAGACGTGTGATAGCGGTATCCGAGGAAGCAAAGATTGTCCGGATCAAGATGGTAAGCGGTGAGAATAGCCTCGCCCTCATTAACTTCCGCTGCAAGCGCTTTGGCCGCCGCATCGACGGACATCCGATCGTAGTTCACCCAACCAAGAGGGCTGTAAATTTCGGCGAACCGATCCCTATTGGCAAGCATGACCTTTACGCTCTCAACCTGTGCGTCAAGGTCCTGGAATTGCTTCCGCAGATCCGAATTGAAGAATCCAATCAGCTTTGCAAGAGGCTTCAGCGCTTCGAACTGTTGAAGGGTGAAATCGCCGGGCGGTTTTGGCTTATCCGTCACGAGTAGTTTCCCGCTTTTCTATAAGCTCCCGGCGTCGCGTGAGGAAAAGACAGCAATGATGCTCCAAATTTTCTCCAGCGCAAAGCGACCGTCAATGTCTCAGCAGAAGTAAGTCGTCTTTGGGTCAAACTTACCCTTTGCTGCCAAGGACAGGCTAGACGTCCTCGGATCGGCGCGCCAGTCGAACACCAGCGCCGCCACCGTTCTCCGGAATGAATTCGATCCCGGCCGCTTCGAAGACCGCACGAATTGCAGCGATGGTTGAATTCTTTAGCTGTTCGCCTCTTTCCAACCGCGCGATGGTATCGGGAGATACGTTTGCATTCAGGGCTAGCTCTCGAGTTCCCCAGCCCAACGCGACACGTGCCATCTTGCATTGAACTGCATTCATTTCGTAACCGTGATACGATTCTTGTTGATCCATTGCCGCTTTTTCAATATCGTACCTCTGATACGATTTTTCGCTTGAAAGCGGCCGCTGTTGGTGTGCCAACCACCCCTCAGCAGCCCGACCACAACCCAAGCTGATTGGAGCTCGGATCATGGCTGATTCCGACAATAGCATGACTCTGCCTTTCGTCACCCGCAGGCGAGTGCTTGTGGGAGGGATGATCACGTCCATCGCTTTGGTGCTTGAGAAAAGTGCGCTTGCCGGCAACGTTGCTGCAACGAGTGCGCTCCCCGACCCAGCGCTGACGCTTTGGCGGGAATGGGAGACAGCCTACAAGCTGAGCGAGCGGCTTTGCCGCAGCCAGCAGCGCCTGGAGACGAGGCTTGTCGAGAGCATCGGCTTTCCTGGTGTGACCGTCCGCCTGCCCGAGGGTGAGGACGTAATGGTCCACTCGATCGGGGCGCTGAATGAGGTGCTCGGCAAAGGGCCGGATATGGCGGCTCTCCGCGAGAAGGCCGCATCTGATCTCGCGGCACAACAGGCACGCTGGGATGCGGCCGCCGAGGAGGCCGGTTACACCGCCGCGCTCAGAGCCGAGCGCGAGGCTGGCGAGCGGGCGAGGACCTGCTGGAAGCGTTTTCTACTACGCCTGCCACCACCCTCGCTGGTGTGGCAGGCAAGCTCGATGCCGTGTTGCGCGTGGGCGAGGCCTGGGAGGAATGCTCCGAGTTCCCGTGGCCGCAAATCCGCTCGGCGCTTAGCGATTTGGTGCGCATCGCCCCGCAGATGATGCCGGAACAGTTCGTTCACGACCTTCAGGCACGGACCATTTTTCCAAGGCGTCGTCGCGGCTGAAGGCGGGTGCGGAAACAGCAGCCAGCGCGGTGGCCGCGGAGCTTAGCCCGGATATCTCACACAGTCTTTCGGCGCGAGGCTGGCGGCAGCGATTTTGCCGGCGCTTGAGCTGCGGGCAAGGGATGTCGGCCGCTTGGAGCGGTTGGTGTTGGTTCGGCGCTGTTTCCTTGCTGTTGACGGGAAGGGTGGATGGGCCGTGGCGGCTGCCGAGAGCCGGGCATAGGTCAGGGCCCATTCGCGCTGGAAGGGACAGGCGGAGTTCATGGCCAGCTTGATGCGGCGTACCGAGACGCTGACCAGGGCGCCAATCTTGAACAGCTTGAGACGGATGGTGGCGCAGCTTGCCCTGGCGAGCCGTGTGTCCACCAGGCCGATGCGGCGCAACGCGCAGATCAGCACATAGGCCATCGAGGCGAACCAGAGCCTGAGCTGGTTGGCGCGCAGGGTGGCGGCAGAGGTGCGGTCGGCAAACAGGTCGAGCTGGCATTCCTTGATGCGGTTTTCCATCTCGCCGCGGGCGCAGTAGAGGTCCTCGTAGAGGCATTGCGCCGGCCAGGCCTCGGCGTCGAGCGAGGTGACGACAAAGCGCGGGTTGGCCTCGCCTTGCGTCCACTCGGCCTTGGCCACGACCCGGCGCCGGCCGCTCCAGCTCTTGCGCGTGGTCCACAGGAAGTCCTTGAAGCGGCGGGCGGGCCGGCTGGTGAGGGCACTCTCTGCCTTGGCCTCCTCCAGTTCAGCCGCGATGTGGCGGACCAGCCGAACATTGCGGGCCAGGCCGAACAGGTAGTCGACGGCGTTGGTTTCGCACCAGGCCATCAGCTCCTCGCGGGCGAAGCCGGAATCGGCGCGCAGCACGATGCGGACCTGGGGCCAACGCTCACGCAGCTGGCGCACGATGCGCTCGATCTCCTGAACCGCGCCGGCGGCCGCGTCGATGTTGGCGGGCCGCAGCTTGGCGCACAAAAGGTGATCGCCGCAGAAGATGTAGAGCGGCAGGTAGCAGTAGTTGCCGTAGTAGCCGTGGAAGAACCGCCCCTCCTGGTTGCCGTGCAGGGGATCGTCCGTGGCATCCAGATCCAGCACGATCTCTTCGGGCGGGGCGGCGTGCGCACCCATGAACAAATCGACGAACAGCGCCTCGATCGCCGCCGGATCGTGGCTGATCTTGTGATAGCGCGAAGGCTGCGGCCGGCTCAGCTCCAGCCGGTTGAGCGTCGACTTGCCGGCCACGGCCGCGCATTTCTTGTGACGGCGCGCCGTGAGCTTGCCGGCCAGCACCGCCAGCACCGGATCATGGCGCAACTCGTCATGATCGTTCAGATCTTCATAGCCAAGCGCGAGCGCTAAGATGCGCTGACCGACCAGCGTCTTCACCTCATGCTCGATCAGTGCCGGACGGCGGGCATCCACGAAGCAGCGGGCAAAGCGGCCGACCAGCCCGATCGCCCGGTCCGTCAGCCCCAGCAGAAGCGCGCCGGCGTCGGAGGTGATCGTTCCACCGTCAAAACCGGCCACGACGGCACGCCTTTCAACAGGTGCAAAATCAAACCGTTCCAGTATACACTCTGCTTGCATCGGGGAATACCTCTGCTCAAGGTAAGTCTTTGTCGCAGAAGCATTTTCCTTGATTCGGAGCCCCGATGCACTTCAACTGTGTGAGATATCCGGGTTAGGACGCCGACGGGCCGGCACAGAAGCACCGATTCTGGTTTCGGGTATTCGCTTGTCTTCAGGTAAGGTTCGCCCCATTCCGAAGCCGAAGTACCGCCGGGCAGGCTCGTCCAGTCTCTACCCAGCAGGGGAAATTATGTCCTGTCAGCGAACTGCCTGCTTGTCGAGAAGCCGGACTGATGCCAGCCCGTCAAGGTCAGAGCCGCTTCGCCGCGGCACGTACCGCGCCAACCTTGACCAGGCGCTTCGTCCCGGCGAACGCTTGGGAAAGCGGGCGAGGCTCCGGCACGAGCGACACCGCTCCACTCCACAGGGCGCGCCAGTCCGGCAGTTAGTCACTCTTCATCGTCGCCTTCCCTTTGCCGGCCCGCTTCAGAGTTTTGAAAGCGTTGGGGATGTCTGCACGAGAATCCCATTCCTCAAAGTAGCTCTCCATTCGGAGTGCCGAAAGCTTTTCGGTAACAGCCACGTTGCTGAGTTGGTTGAGCGGCAAGCCTTCGGGCGCGGCAACACTGCGGTCGGCGCGTTCTCGCCACGGGCGCGACCCGGCGGGCGTTTCGATCCAGCTCATTTCAACAGGTTGCGACATTTCTGTTAGGCGTCATTCCGTCGAGCCTCCCAAGCGACAAGAATCGGGTATGTGCGCGTACTCCTTCGTCGCCGACCCCGACAACCACATAGCCTACACGCATGACTAAAAATTCGCATACCAGACTAATCTCACGAAAAATCACTGATTTCTGCCGTCTCCGTCTTGACCCTGTACTCCCTCCCCAAGAAAGCGCGCGCGTCAGAGAGTTTCTACTCCACCTCATCTCCAGCGCTCAAACTCCGCCTCTAAAACTCCGGGGCTATGACTGGCAAGAAATTAGCTTTCAATGCGGCCTCGACGACAGCGCGATGCGAGCCGCCAGGGTTGCAATCGAGCGAGCTTTGGATGCAATCGTTCGAAACACGAACGCTTCGCCGATGCGGATGACCATCGGCGGTACCCGCAAAGCCAAAAACGAACGTCCCCAGCGAGGCCGTCCACAGTTGGAACCTTCGAAGGCGTCCACAGCAAGCCGCGACAGAAACGTCGACCAGCTAGGAGCCACGGCGGCAGGGGCCCGGCAGAAGCCCGGCATCAAACCGCGCGATATCGAGGAGTTCCCGGCGCCTCTTTTCGAGGAGGCGTTTGATCCACCGACCTTTCAGACGGCGCTGGATTTCCAGATGCGCCGTCATGGCGACAGCTATTGGCACCTCCATCGAGCTGTTGTCCGAGACGACGAGAGTCTCGACCGCTCCACGATTCGTCATTGGCTGCAGGGATCAAAATCGCCGCGCAGCGTGGCGAGCATGGAAGTGCTAGCTCGGATCGAGCGTCGTTATCGTCTTGCGGCAGGGTATTTTAAAGCGAAACTCCCGTTTCAGACCCGTTCCGCCTCCGGCCACATTCTCGATGACATCGGCTCGGCTGAACGCCGTCGGCTTGCGTGGCATTTGCCTGATAATTTCAACACGCGTTCGCCCGAGGAACAGGAGGAGATCCTGGAATGGGTACGTCGTGTGATTATCAGCGGGTCAACTGACTACCGGCGCTTCCAGGCGGCTGCGCTGAAACAGCGTTACGCCATCCGCTTCCCGGGCATCACATATGGTCAGTCAGATGCTGCCAATGACGGCTATCGAGTTCGAAGCGAGCAGCATGATGATCGTGCTTCGTTCACCGACCCCGACCTGATGTCCGGCGTCATAGACGCCCCGTCTGCGCTTGCCATGGAAATGGCCGATCTGATCCGCTTCAAGACCGCGACACTCACTGCGTTCGGTCTGCAGCGAAACGGTGTTTGGGGCGAGGAGACGGCATCGCAGAAGGTCGAGCATCTCGGTTTGATGTTTGGTGCGTTGGCTGCGCATCCGCGCGGACCAGTACGCGGCTACGGCGTGCCAACGCAGCATTTGACCTTCGGCCTGCTCGTCTTCCCTTCCGTCTGGGACTGGTACGTGCAATGGCGCGAGAGGCGGCGCGGTTTCTACACTGCATGGGAGGTGGACATGCTGCGAATTTCCCTCGCTCTTACTCGCAAAGAGACGGGCTGGCTGAGGCAACAACCTCAATTGGCGTCGCGAGTCTGCCCCATCGCCGGACTGGTTTCACAGGCCGACATTGACCGCGCCCGCGATGACTGGCAGGACGCCTGCGATGTCTACTTCAAGCATGCCTCCTCCCGCGTGAAGGAGATCCAGCGGGTCGCTCGCGTGCATCGTGATCCTTTTGAACCAATCATGCCTGTGCTGGAGGCCGATAGCCCGGTCGGTGAGTATCGAAAGATTACTGAAGAGGTTCTTCGGCTCATGCCCGATGAGCGCTTTCATCGCCGTCCTGCAGCCGAGGCAGTCCGCTCGTTCCTGATGCTTCGGTTCGGGCTGCATCTTGGGTTGCGGCAGAAGAATCTGCGTCAGCTGATGGTCAGTGAACGCGGGAGACCGCCGCGGTCCGAGCGCCAGCTAGCCGACATGAAGCGAGGCGAACTCCGCTGGAGCGAACGCGAAAAGGGCTGGGAGGTGCTTATTCCTTCAGTCGCATTCAAGAATGCAAACTCATCCTATTTCGGGAGCAAGCCATTTCGGCTCCTGCTGCCGAACCTGGGGGGTCTCTACGAGCATATTGATGCCTATGTCGATCGCCATCGGCGAGTGCTGCTTGGAAGCGCAGAAGACCCCGGCACCTTCTTCGTCAAAACGGTGAAGGCGACCAGCAAAGACGCCGCATACGATCGAAACACATTCTATGAGGCATGGCGCCTGACTATCCAACGATATGGCATCTACAACCCGTATACGCAGCGCGGCGCGATCGCCGGCCTTCTGCCTCACGGCCCGCACAATGTTCGCGACGTGCTGGCTACGCACATCCTGAAGCAGACCGGGTCATATGAACAGGCAAGCTACGCGATTCAGGACACACCCGACATGGTGGCGCACCACTACGGTCGTTTCTTGCCGCAGGACAAGGCTGCGCTCGCCGCGCGGATTTTGAACCAAGTATGGCAGGCCGCGTAAACAGCATCAGTCTGAAAGCCACTTCGGACAGCCGATGTCCAGCCAGCCGTCGTCCAGTTGTGTGCGTTAAGTTCTGCAAAATGGCGTGGCAGTAGCTGTCACGTCGGCGCTGTTATAAATCCTTGTATATTGCAAATTAAGACCGAGGGTTTATAACGTGCATTATGATTGCCCAGACCCACCGAGATCGCGCCCTGGAGGTCGCACGACGACAAGGAATCGCGCGGGGTCGCGATTTCGATGCCGCCGGCGTGCCGCGCGTCTACCTGCAAAGGCTGCGCGACGAGGGAATTCTCCAGCAGGTCGGTCGTGGTCTCTATAGACTGGCGAATGTTGAGGTCGCCAGTGCCACCAGCCTGGCTGAAGCCGCACGTATACAGCCAAAAGGGGTCATCGGCCTGCTGTCGGCGCTGCAATTCCACAACCTCACGACCCAGACGCCGCAGGCTGTGTGGATGCTGCTCGGGCCAAAGGACTGGGCGCCGACCAATCCCTCGGTCTCGCTGAAGATCGTCCGCGCCAGCGGTGAGGCGCTGACGGCCGGCATAGAGACTCATCAGATCGACGGCGTGCCTGTGCCGATCACCTCGCCAGCGAAGACCGTCGCCGACTGCTTCAAGCACCGCAACAAAATCGGCCTCGATGTTGCGATCGAGGCGCTGCGGGACCTCATCAGATCGCGAAAGGGGCGGGCAGGGCTGAACGAGCTTTGGCGTTACGCTGAGATCGACCGCGTCCAGACCGTGATGCGCCCCTACATCGAGGCCATGGTTTCATGAAGGCGCCGAAGAATATCGGCGTTTCTGTACGCGACCGGCTGACCCAGCGTGCTCGCGAACGTCGTGAGAACGCCCAGTTGCTCATGACGCGTTATGCCATCGAGCGTGTGCTCTATCGTCTGAGTTTTTCGCCGTACCGGGATCGCTTCGTCCTCAAGGGTGCGATGCTGTTCAGCCTGTGGGCGCCTGTGCCCTACCGTGCCACTGGCGACCTTGATCTCCTCGGTTTTGGAGAGAACGCACCTGATACCGTCGCCGCCGTATTTGCGGAAATCCTGGCCACACAGGTTGAAGATGATGGGGTAATCTTCCGGCCCGAGACGCTTCGTGCCGCCGCCGCACGCGAGGAAGACGAATATGCTGGCGTGCGGTTGGACTTCGTTGCCGAACTCGCTGGCGCGCGCCTGCCCATGCATGTTGACATCGGATATGGCGATGCGATCACACCGGACCCGGTCGACATCGAATATCCCTCGCTTTTGGGGCAACCGACGCCGCACCTTAGAGCCTATCCACCTGAAACTGTTGTGGCGGAGAAGTTCCAGGCCATGGTGGCGCTCGACATGCTCAATTCGCGAATGAAGGATTTTTTCGACCTCTGGGCCATCGCGGGCGCCTTCGCCTTTGAAGGAGAGGTTCTGGCGCGGGCGATCCAGACGACCTTCGAGCGCCGTGAAACGCCGCTTCCCACCGAGACGCCATCGGCGCTAACGGCGGGCTTCGCCGAGGCAAAGCAAGTCCAGTGGGCGGCGTTTCTGAGGCGGACCGAGGTCGCCCTCGCACACGAACCACTTTCGGAAATCCAGGCGCGTATCGCCGAGCTTGTCATGCCGCCCGCGATCGCAGCGGCGGAGGCTGCGCCTTTCAATGCGCGTTGGGCGGCAGGCGGTCCCTGGGTCGACGGATAAGCATTTCAAGATTTCGAATAGAACTCTACGTGCAACCACGCAGAGCCATGCGCACCATCAATGCAGCCAGTGCCGAAACTCCAATGGCATTTGTTCTCTAAGCGAGATATCGTTTGATGACGGTACTTTTAGAGGCAGATTCGGGCGCGTCGCCAGACGTCGCGAAGGGCATAAATCACCCGATTGGTCTCGATAGTTGGTGAAACCTCAAAATATTTTTTTCGGCGATTTTCCCTTTAAAATCAAAAGCGTAACTTTTTGACGGCCCGTAAGTCGGTTTTCTGTGCCGCAAGCAAGAAAAAACCCAGTTAGATCAATGGCCTAGCTGGGTTGGAGACAATTGAGTGGGAGTAAGGGGTCAGCGTACTCCGGAGTGCCGGCGTAGTTTTTTGCAGAAAAAACAATGAGTTGCGATTTATATCATTCACTATCGCCGCTGCACGAGACGAGCGCATGGCCGCCGAGCACAGCGGGGACGGCGCCGTAGCTGAATACGTTCTCGTGCTTCGCATAGTTTCAGAGTGCTCCCGCAATACGTGGATCATGCACATGCCGTGCGGCAGATCCCTGTAGACTTCAGCATGCCATGCTTCAGCAGCTTGGCTGACAGCGGACCCGAGTTGGCGAACGGAACAATCGTCCTGCTACGCGACGAAGCGGACCACGCCACCATCCACCCGCAAAGCCGCGCCGGTGGTCGCCGAAGCCTGCTCCGAGCATGTGTAGATGACCATGTTGGCCACCTCATCGGTGGTCGCGAAGCGGTGGATGAGGCTCGTCGGACGCATCGCCTGCAGGAAACCCTGCTCGGCTTCGTGCTGCGTGATTCCATTTGCGTCAGCCTGTTTCGCCATGAAGTTGCCCAGGATCTCAGAGCGGGTAGGTCCCGGCAGGACGGCGTTGACGGTGACGCCCGTGCCCGCGACCGCCTCGGCAAGTCCGCGTGAGACCGCGAGTTGAGCGGTCTTGGTCATGCCATAGTCGAGCATTTCCTTAGGGATGTTGACTGCGGATTCGCTACTTATGAACACGACGCGGCCCCAGCCTTTCGCCACCATCCGCGGCAGGTAATGACGGCTCGCGCGCACGCCACTCATTACGTTCAACTGAAAGAGGTCAAGCCAATCCTCATCGGGGATATTTGCGATATCCTCGACGCCGTTGTAGCCCCGGATATGTGCTGTACCGACGTTGTTCACAAGGATATCGGCGTCCGGCGCATGCGCGATCAAGGCCTTTGCCCCCTCCGCTGTCGCAAGATCAGCGGCGATACCCGAGATGTCGCTGCCGGGGAAGGCCTGCCGCATCTGCCGCACCGCCTCATCGACCCGAGCGTTTCCACGGCCGTTGACGACGACCGATGCACCGGCACGCGCCAACCCCTCCGCCGTCGCGCGGCCGATACCGGCGGTGGATCCGGTAACAATGGCCTTGCGGCCTTTGAGTTCGATATTCATCTCATTCATCTCCAAAATTAAATAGGAAGCGCAATCAATCCACTGTCGTCTTCGCTGCTTCCGCCTCCGCTGCGTGGGCGAGGCTTTCGACCCAGTCTTGGTGATACCGGTAGAGTGTCGCCGGGATGTTTGCGCCAAAGCTCATCGAGGAAGGAGGGGCCCTGCTGCGTTTCCTCGGTCAGCATATGGCAGCCATGGTCCGTAGGCGTGATGACCCAGCCATGGTATGCGCTTGAGCCGGTCTCGTCACCATCAACTGTCGTCGCCCATGCGAGCCTGCGAAGGGGCTCGCATTCCGTCACGACCAGACTCATCGGAAATCCAACCGTCACACGCTGTATCGCGTTCCGAGCGCCAGTTCCGGCTCCCCCCGTCAGAATCTTGACCTGATCCTCGGAGGCAAAGTAGCTCGACCAATTCTCGGCTTCGACGAGCAGCTTCCAGACCGCTTCAGGCGGCGTCTTCACGTCAATGTCGTTGAGGCGTAGATGGCCGACGTTTTCGGATCGTATCGCTCGGTGCCAAGTCACACGGTCTTAGATCGACTACTGCTCCTTCTTGAACAAATCCTGGAAGATGAGCTGGCCCCAAGTGCGGCCGCGTGCGTGTACCAGCGCGCCACCCTCGTTGAGCTTTCCCAACTTGACGGGTGCGAACCCGAGTTGTTTGGCCAAGGCCGCTACGGGAGCGATCGCGTCCTCGTCGTCGCTCGACAGAAAGACGACCCGGTGCCCGCCCTCGACGATCGGATCGGCAGCCAGGGTGACCGCAACGAGGTGATTGAAACCTTTTACGAGCTTGGCGCCGGTGAACCCCTTCGCGACGAATGCGGAGGACGGGAGGCCGTCCAGCTCTTCAGGGACAGGAAACGCGTTCATTGCGTCGATGACCGTCTTGCCTTTCCAGTTCGGCAGGGCTTTCGCAACCTCGCGATGCTCCCCGAACGGGACCGCCAAGATGATTGTGTCGGCCTCGAGTGCTTCCTGCAGCGACTTGGCGACGACCGTGGGTCCAATCGCCCGAACCTGCGGCACCAACGCCTCTGGCGGCCGGCGGCTCGCGACGGTCACGTCTATGTTTTTACGGGCAAACGCCCTGGCCAAAGCCTGGCCGATATTGCCGAAACCGATAATTGCGTAGCTCATATTTGTCCTCCTTGGGTTTATCACGCCGTGCGGCGCTCCGAACGAGCGAATGGAGCGCCGGACGGGCGCAGTGCGTCACAGTTGCGCCAGGCCGCCGTCGACGGCGACTTCGCTGGCGGTCATGAAGCTGCTGTCCGGTGACGCGAGAAAGGCGGCCACCGCTCCGATCTCCGCCGGATCGGCCATGCGCTGCAGCGGAGTCATCGAGGCGAAGACCTTCTGGCCGTCCTCGCCTAGCGCTTCCTTGGCGAGTTCGGTTGCCGTCGCCCCGGGCGACAGCACGTTTACCCGGATGCCGGTGCCCTTCAGGTCCTCCGCCCAGGTCCGCGCGAGGTTGCGCACTGCCGCCTTGCTCGCGCTGTAGGCGCTGAATGCCGGGGCGCCCGTCGTGCCGGCGCTCGATCCTGTCAGGATGATCGAACCGCCCGGGCCCATCAGCGACAATGCTTTCTGGACCGTGAAGATCGTACCCTTCACATTGGTGTCGAAGGTTTCGTCAATGTGCTCGGCGGTGATCTTGCCGAGCGCAAGCGGGCTTCCCGCCCCGGCATTGGCGAAGACGATGTCGAGCGATCCGCGCTCGGCCTTGACCGCCGCGTAGAGCCGGTCGAGGTCGGCCTCATCGGAGACCGAGCCCTTCACCGCGTGGGCATTGGGCCCAAGGTCCGCCACAGCGGCGTCGAGCGCTTCCTGCCGGCGGCCGAAGATGAAGACAAAGGCGCCCTCTTCGATGAAGCGCTTCGCTGCGGCGAGTCCGATGCCGGTAGCGCCGCCCGTGATGACTGCAACCTTATCCTCAAGCTTTCCCATGACTTCTCCTTTCGTGGTGTCGGGACAGCATCTGCCTCCGAGGACCTCGAAATGGGTCTGCCGGCGTCAGTTGTTGAGTGCGGAAGCGCGCACATCGGTGGTGCGAAATCGATCCGGCTGGACGACTGACGCCAGCCGCGACGATCGGTGTCCGCCGTTCGAAATTGGAGCGCACTCGTCGACATAGGCTATGAGGATGCCCGAACTGCTGTTCGATGTGTTAGACACTGGCTTTGGAAGGCGCACCGCGCGGTGCGGAATTACACCATGATCGACTGGGATGACGTTCGCTACTTTCTAGCCGTCGCGCGCGCAGGCTCGGTGCGGGCTGCTGGCGAGCGCCTCGGGGTCAATCACTCGACCGTGCTGCGGCGCATTGCCCAACTGGAGGAGCGGCTGGGCGCGCAGATGTTCGAGAAGCTGCCTTCGGGCTACCGCCTGACGGCTGCGGGCGAGGAGGTCCTCGATCTCGCGCACCAGATGGAGGCGTCGTCGCATTTGCTGGAGACGCGCGTCTTCGGTCGCGACCAGAGCGCGCGCGGGCTTTTGCGGGTGACGCTTCCACCGTTCCTCGCCACACGCCTGCTCATGCCGGATCTCGCCGACTTCGCGCGTCTGCATCCGGACATCGAGATGGAAATCTCGTCGACCGGCGAGGTGGCAAATCTGACCAACCGAGACGCCGACGTCGCGATCCGCATTGTCGCCAACCGCAAGACCCTGCCGCTCAATCTTCATGGCCTGAAGGGGCCGGAGCTGTTCAGCGCCGTCTACATGTCCCGAGATCGACTGGCCGCGTGGCGTGCTGGCGCGCCTGATCCCATCCGGTGGATCGTCATAGACAATCATGGAATTCCGGACTGGGCACGCGAGGGAGAAGTTCACGTCACGGAAGTTCCGTTCAGGAGCCCGGACGCCGAGACGCAGATCGTTGCTGTACGGCAAGGGATCGGGATGACGAAACTGCCGTGCTTCGTCGGAGATGCCGACCCCCTGCTGGTGAGGGTGCCGGGGACCGACCTGCCCATGCATGGGACGCTCTGGCTTCTCACGCAGGGGGAGACACGCAAGACGAAGCGCGTGCGGCTCTTCACTGAGTTCGTATCCCGCAGGCTCGCCGCCCACGCTCCGCTTCTCTCGGGGCTGTCCGTATCGCGCGGCTGACGCCAGGCACGTCGCCGGCGACGCTTGCCGTAATCCGGTCGGAAGCCGAGCTGCGATCGCTTGGTGCGGTGTCGTTCAATCCGCGAATGGCGCGCCGTATCGTAACCGGCGCGAGGGCCGCATGCTGGCGGCAGAGCGATGGGGAGCGACGGTTCGCCGCCCGCCGCGGCGCGCACTCATCAGGCCGACGCTGCGATCTCGGCTGCGAAGTCGCGATAGGAGCGTAGCGGGCGACCCAGCATGCCTGTCAGGCGATCAACATCTCCTGCCTCAGGGACCATGCCAACCACAAGGAAGAGCTCGGCCATGAGACGCATGTCGAGCGCCATCCAGCTCGGTGCGTAATTTCGGAGGTTTTGCTCGAACGCAGCGGTGTCATTGCCGCCGTAGTGGATCGTCCGCCCGAGAGCTTCCGACCAGATGGCGGCGATATCGGTGCCGGTCAGCGTGTCGGGACCAACGACATTGATCCGCTCGAGGGGAAGCGGCTCACTTGCCTGCGCACGGCGAACGAGCTCGATGGCTGCGATCTCGCCGAGATCGCGCGCGTCGACCAAGGCGATGCCTTTGTCGCCGATCGGCGTAGGATAGACACCGTGACCGAGCACCACGTCCTTCACCGAATAATCGTTGTTGATGAAGTATGCCGGCCGCAGGATGGTGGCGTTGAAGCCCAGCTGCTCCAGCATGCGTTCGACACTGAACTTACCGGCGAAATGCGGCACGTTCACGTAGATGTCGCTGTGAAGCACGGACAGATAGACGATCCGCTCGATCCCGGCCTCACGGGCCAGATTGAGGGCGATCAGCGCCTGGGTAAACTCGTCGGGCACCACGGCGTTGAGCAAGAACAGGGTGGAAACGCCCGAGAAGGCCGTGCGCAGCGCATCGATGTCAAGCAGGTCGCCTTCGGCGAGGGCAACGGCGGCTGGCAAATTGGCCTTCGAGGGATCGCGGACGAGCGCGCGCACATTAGCGCCGCGCTTGACGAGTTGCTCGACGACATTGCGGCCGACGGTTCCGGTTGCACCGGTAACGAGAATGGTCATGTGGTCACTCCTGCTTTTATCAAATCGCTAGCGCTTATTTAGGAGTCCACAAACGCACCGGAAGCTGCCATTTGTAGACACCCCGTCTCACTGGTGGAACACATGGACCTGCTCGCCCTAGCCGACTTCAATCTGGTTGCACGTCATGGTGGATTCGGGCGAGCCGCGCGCGCCACAGGGCGCCCCAAGGCGACGCTCTCGCGGCGCGCCGCAGAACTGGAGAATAGCCTGGGCCTACGCCTGTTCGAGCGCGGAGCGCGTGCCCTGAAGCTCACGCAGGAGGGAAAGGACCTGCATGAGCGAACCAGTCGCTTGCTGACGGAAGTGGAGGAGACGGCCGCAGCGATTGCGTCGGGAGACCGGGAACCGCGTGGAAATTTGCGGATCAGTGCACCGTTGCTCTTCTCTCAACTTGCGATGGGTAAGCTGGCGGCAGGCTTCTCGCTCAAATATCCCGACGTTATCCTCGAAGTCACGACCGAAGACCGCGCAGTCGACATGGTCGAAGAAGGGTATGACCTGGCCATTCGCGTCAATCCGCGTTCCGATGAAAGCCTGGTGGGACGGGTCTTCATGCGTGATCGGCTTGTGATCGTGGCGAGCCCGCAAGTGGCGAGACCGCAAGACGGAGACGCCGCTCCGGCTGTCGTGCGGAGCTCGGACAGAGGAGTCTCGTTGTGGAATATCAAACCGGACACGGGACCGACGACGATCGCGTTCACCCCGGTGCTCAGCCTGTCGTCGCTCATCATGGTTCGCGATGCGGTCGTCATGGGCGTGGGTGCGGCACGGTTGCCGGTATCGCTCGTGAGTCATGATCTGGCCGCCGGCACGCTGGTGCATTGGGGGGACGTAGATGGTCCGGATGCGGCCCTGTGGACACTCTACCCGTCGCGGCGCCTGTTGAATGCCCGCGTTTCCGCCTTCATCGACCATCTGGGGGAAGCGTTTCCCAAAGGCACTCCCGACGAATTGGCAGCGTTCATTCGGATCTGAAGCCGCCACAATTACCTTACTGTCGGCCAACGCCATCACCCATGTCGCATGGTCAGCATGATCCGATAACGCAAGCGACGACCGCCAGTAGGTGGCTGCTGCAGTCCGATGAACCACAGCAGCCGATGCGTCAGCCCGCCAGCCGCGGATAGTCCGTGTAGCCGGCCGCGCCACCGCCATAGAAGGTGGATGGATCGGGCTCGTTGACGGGCGCGCCCAACCGCAGACGCTCGACGAAGTCGGGATTGGCCAAAGCCCAACGGCCGATCGAGGTCATGTCTGCCTGGCCCGAGACGATGTCCTGGTCCAGGGCTTCGCGCGTGCGCCCAAGCCGCAGCACCATCAGGATCGTGGGCCAGGCACGGCGGATGTCGGCGAGGAGCTCGTCGCCCCCGCCATACATCAGGTGGAGATAGGCCAGCTTCAGAGGTGCCAGCGCGGCGACCAGTTCGCGATAGAGCGCAGGACTCTCCGGACCTTCATCGAGCCCGCCTAAAGGCAGGCCTGGCGAAAGGCGGATAGCGGTGCGATCGGCGCCGATCTCATCGGCGACAGCCTGCGCCACTTCGACGGCGAACCGAATGCGGTTAGCGATCGGCCCGCCATAGGCGTCGGTCCGGTGATTGGCGTTCGGCGCAAAGAACTGGTGGACGATATAGCCGTTGGCGCCGTGTATCTCGACGCCGTCGGCGCCGGCATCGATAGCCAGCCGCGCGGCCCGCCGGAAATCCTGCACCGTGGCGGCGACTTCCTCGGTCGTCAGCGCGCGCGGCTCGGGGATGGGCTGCATGCCGCTCGCGGTGAACATCTGCTCACCGGGCGCGACGGCCGATGGGGCGACGGGCTGACGGTGATGCGGCGTGTTGTCCGGGTGCGACATGCGGCCGACATGCATGAGCTGCAGGAAGATCCTCGCGCCTTTTGCGTGAACCGCATCGGTGACCTTGCGCCAGCCGGCGACATGTTCGGGCGCATGGATCCCCGGCGTCGCGAAATAGCCCTGGCCATCGGCCGAGGGTTGCACACCTTCGGTTATCAGCAGGCCCAGCGAGGCGCGCTGGGCGTAGTATTCGGCGGCGTGCTCGCCCGGTACGCCGTTGAACTCGGCTCGGCTGCGGGTCATCGGCGCCAAGGCCAGGCGGTGGGGCAGGTTCATTTGGCCCACGCGGACCGGATTCCAGATCGTCGTCATGATAAACTCCTTGAAAGTTGAAAACTTGGTGATCAGCGGGTGAAGTCAGCGACGATCTTGCCGGGTGCGTGGCCGGTGCGATTGCGCTCGATTGCGGAAGCCAAATCATCGAAACCCACCACGTCGGCGATCGTCGATCGCAGGGCGCCGAGGGCGATCTGCTGGGCGATCGCGGACAGGCGCGCGGTGTCGGGCTTGTTCGATAAGAAGACGCCGCGGCGGCCTGGCGGCGTACGCGATGCGAGGTCCATAGCGGCGATGCTTACGAGAAGGCCGTCGGGCGACAGGAGTGCCCAGGAGCGGTCCACGACCTCACCGCCGACGAGGTCGACGACGAAATAGATGTCGCGCGCAAGCAGCTCGAAGTTCTGCTGCCGGTAGTCGATCACCTCATCCGCGCCGAGGGCCCGGACATGCGGCAGGCTATTGGTCGAGGCCGTGGCAAAGACGGTCGCTCCGGCCGCCTTGGCGAACTGGATGGCAAAGCCGCCCACGGCGCCGGCTGCGCCATGGATCAGCACCCGCCGTCCGGAGAGGTCGAAATCCGCGACCTGAATGACATGCCAGGCTGTCATCGCCGCGACGGGAATGGCCGCTGCCTCAACGTCCGACAGGGCTGACGGAGTCAGGACGAGCTTCTCGGCGTTGATGACGAGATGGTCGGCGTAGGCCCCGACGCCACCGAGGGCGGCCATAACCCGATCCCCGGGCTTCACGCCCGTGACGCTGGGGCCGGTCCGAAGCACGACGCCGGCCATTTCGATGCCAAGTGTCGCGGGCAGGGTCAGCTTGAAGCGCTCGCGGAGGTAGCCTTCACGGATTTTCCAGTCGATGCCGTTTACCGCGGTGGCCTTGACCGACACCAAGACCTCGCCCGGACCCGGCTCGGGCGCGGATACGCTATCGACTGTCAGGGATTCGGGGCCGCCATATGTTTGAAGACGTAAGGCGCGGCCGGGGGCAAGCGGCTCGGATGTGGAAGCCCCGCGCTTGAGATCAGCGGATTGGATCATGTAGGTTCTCCTTCTTGGCAGAAGGTATGCGTTCGAAATCCGAGCCATAAGTCATCGAAATAAGACGGTCTGTCTCGCTGGAGAGACACCCGGATGGCCCTTCCAGCGTCGCCAATTTCGTAATTGTCGCCTTATCCGTCGGTGCTTTTCGGCCAAGCGGAAAAGCGGTCGACCGACGGCGACCTTGTAGCGGCGTGTGATCGGGCTTGAGGAAAGCCTGGGGCTATTCGAACGACGTGACCGCACGCTTGAGCTCACGGATGGCGGCCAGCGCTCTTTGCCGAACAGAAGGCTGGCTCGGCGAACTGCGTGAGATCCAAGTGTAATTCCGCAGCGGTCAAGGTGAGTTGCACGGGGACCTAGATCAGTGCACCGGTGCTCATCTCTCACTTGGCTATGGGAGGTCTCCTTCTCATAGATCGTGCTGTCGGCGAGCGGGACGATCAAAGGGCGTTCATGCCGCTTGATCTTGCCCGTTCGCATAGGTGTCGAGATTCTGAGGATGGGTGCTGACGGTATTTTTGGCGGCGTTTCCGGTTCGGAGCGGCGGACGCCGTCCCGGGTCGCGAGCGAAGCCGTTGACCAGCGCGCCATGGGCACTCAGGTCGCCATCAGTTCGCCCTCAACACGTGGGTGGGGACGCGCCGTAGATCTCACTAGGTTGGGATCATAAAGGCGCGTCGATTTTATCATGAGGCTTTCGTTCGGATCTTGCTGGCTTGGGCGGTCCGTGAAGGCCCCAGCGCAGCAGCGTTCTGGACCAGCGCGCGCATGTAGCCCAAGGCAAAGGCCTTTCCGGCGTGCCAGGGCGCGTCGCAGGACATCTCCGGCGTATGGTCGGGGATCATCACGCCGTCATAATGTTCATCGCGCAGGATACGGACGATTTCGGCCATATCGATATCGCCGTCGTCCACGAAGGTTTCGTGATAGTTCGGAACCTTGCCACGCACGTTGCGGAAGTGGACATAGCCGATGCGTTTGCTGCGTGCGAAGCGCCTGACGTGTCCGTAGATATCGTCGGTGCCGGGCATCTCCTGCAGCGAGCCGAGGCAGAGCTCCAGCCCATTGGACGGCGAGTCGATGATCCCCATCAGGCGGTCATATTTCTGCGGCAGGTTGACGAGCCGTGCGGTACCACGCAGCGCTTCGGCCGGCGGATCGTCGGGGTGCGCCGCCATCACAATGCCAGCTTCTTCGGCCACCGGTATGATCTCGCGAAGGAAGACATCGAGCCGCTGCCAAAGCTCGTCGCTGCTGACCTTCACCGGCTCGGCATTCGGCCGGCCGGCACGGTAGCGCATGTTCCAGACCACGCCGTCGGGGAGGGGCATATCGGGATCGATGGCAGCGAGATCGAGCCCCACCGACATCGCCTCGCCCCGAGCGAATGGGCCGCGCGACCAGCCCCAGACGCCGGCGATCGAGAAGTTGTAGCCGATACAGGGAATACCGGCACGTCCGGCATCGCGAACAAGGCGCTTCAAGCCTTCGATCTGTTTTGCCCTGTCAGGACCGCCGAGCAGCACGTCCGACCAGAAACGCGGCGAGAAATTTTCGATCGCGGCGATCTCGAGACCGTTGTCGCGCACGGTCTTCACCAGACCGATGAAATCCTCGTAATCCCACAGCTCATCGATTGAGCAATCGCCCCAACCCTCGGCATCGCTGCCGGCAGACAGCGAAGGATCGCGGCCGCGAAAATAGTTGGTGAGGTGGGCAACGATGTGGGTGGCGCCTGCCTGGCGGGCAAAGCGGAAATTATCAGGGGTCAGCGACTCCCGGTAAAGGCCAAGGCCGATCTTCACGGCCTTACTTCACGCCGATGCCGGCGGTCAGGCCGCCATCTATTCTGTAGTCCGCGCCGGTGCAGAAGCCGGCCTTCGACGAGCACAGGAAGGCGATCAACTCCGCCACCTCCTCCGGCTCGCCGATACGGCCAAGCGGATGGGCCGCGCCAAAGCGCCGGTAGGCCTCTTCGACATCGGCATCGCTGCCATTGTCGCCGCGTGCGGCCTTCTCGAGTATCGGCGTACGGATCGAGCCTGGGCTGACCGAATTGACCCGGATGCCTGCCGCCGCGTAGTCGAGCGCCAGCGATCGCGTCAGCGTGTGGATGGCGCCCTTGGTCGTGGCATAGGCGGCGACGTCCTGCTGGCAGGCGAAGCCCTGCACCGAAGCGACGTTGACGATGGCGCCGCCGCCACGCTTGATCATTTCCGGGATGCCGAAATGGGCGGTCAGATAGATCGAACCGACATTGACCGCCATCGCCCGGTTCCAGGTCTCCCAGTCGGTCGTCGTCGCCGTTCCGTAGGGATGAACCGCCGCGGAATTGACGATGACGTCGAGGCCGCCAAACCGCTTGACGCCCGCCGCGACCGCGTCGCGAACCTGGTCGGAAACGGAAACGTCCACCGTCTGCACCAGCGCATTCGCTCCGGCTCGGACGAGGCTTTCCTGCATGGCAGCATTGGCTGCCACATCGATACCGCAGGCGACGATCGCAGCACCTCCCTGCGCCAGACGCTTCGCGGTGGCGAGCGCGATGCCGGTCGTGCCGGTGATCAGCGCAACCTTGTTCTCAAAGTCAGACATGATGCAAATCCTTGGAAGGGTCCGGTAGCGCCGGCGAGGTGCGGGCGTTTTCGAGGTCGTCGGGGACGAAGCGCAGGCCGGAATCGAGATGCCGGCTCATCAGGTAGCTGTAGGCGATGCGGTCGCGCGCCCGCAAAGCCGCAATGATCTCGCCATGGGCTTGGCGTGTTTCGCTCAGCACCGGCCGGATCGATTTGCCGACGGTCATGATGTGCAGGATGACCGGCGACAGGAACTGATAGGTCTGCACCAGCATGCGGTTGCCGGCGAGCTTCATCAGCGCCAGGTGGAAATCGAAATCGCGCTGCGCGGCTTCCTGGACATCCTTGCTGGCTTCGATCAGGCCGTTGACTTCGTCCAGGGCGTCGAGTTCGGCGGTGCTCGCATTAAGGACGATATGGTCGCCGATGCCCAACTCGATGATGCGGCGAAACCCCTGTATGTCGTGAAAAGAGGTCCTTGAAATATCCATCTGAGCGGCGAAAAAGTTCTGGATAGCGACATTCTGGCGGTCGGCCAGCACTGCGCCGACACGCGGCTTGGGATCGATCAGTCCGTACGTGCGGATGGTGCGCAGCGCCTCGCGTATCGTGTTGCGGCTGGCGCCGAACAGCTCGCCAAGTTCCCGCTCCGTGGGCAGCACGTCGCCCACGGACATGGCGCGGTTTCGAATGAGGTCGAGGATCTGCCGCACCGTCTGGTCGACCGCCGAACTGCTGGCCCCGGCATCGTCCGCCACTTCTTGATCCAAGGCTTTGTTCCTTCTTATTTGTTGGACCAAGGCTAGGCTGAAACGGATGGGAAATCAATCGGCACCCGGCGAAAGGTCGAAAAAGGATCCCGCCATCGGTTGATTCAAGAAGAATTCAGCGTGTTGACAGGTGTGTGGTCCAACAATAATGTCGCCCACCTGACATTGAGGAGGCTTCATGGAACAGTGCTGGCGTTGGTATGGACCGAACGACCCGGTAACACTCGATCATGTCAAGCAGGCGGGCGCGACCGGCATCGTATCGGCCTTGCACGACATCTATGATGGCCGCGCCTGGCCGCTTGAGAGCATTCTGGAGCGCAAGCGGATCATCGAGGCCGCTGACCTGACATGGTCGGTTGTCGAGAGCATCCCGGTCCATAATTCGTTCAAGATCGGCGCACCGGAACGCGAGCGTTACGCCGGCTATTATCGTGACACGATCCGCGCGCTTGCCAAGGCCGGCATCGCGACGGTCTGCTACAATTTCATGCCCGTGGTCGACTGGACCCGCACCGACCTGGCCTATCGGCTGCCGACGACCGGTTATGCGCTGCGTTTCGACGCGATCGATTTCGCGGCCTACGACCTGTTCGTGCTGAAGCGCAGCAATGCCGAGGCCGGGTACAGTGCCGCCCGCATCGCCGAGGCGGAAGCGCGGCTGAAGGAACTGAGCAGCGAGGCGATCGACAGGATCGAGCGCAACCTGATCGCCGGCCTGCCGGCGACCGAGCGCAGCTACAACAGGGACAGTTTTCGCGAGGCCCTAGCGGAATACGATGCGATCGGGCCGAAGGAATTGCGCGACAACCTTGCCTGGTTCCTGCGCGAGATCATACCGGTCGCCGAAGAGGAGGGGGTGCGCATGTGCATCCATCCCGACGACCCGCCCTTCTCGCTCTATGGCCTGCCCCGCATCGTGTCGACCGCCGAGGATGCGCGTTTCATCCTCAACGCCGTCGACAGCCCCGCCAATGGTCTGACGTTCTGCACCGGCTCCTACGGCACGCGCGCCGACAACGACATCGTCGCCATGGTCAAGGAATTCGCTGATCGCATCCATTTCGTCCATCTGCGCAACATCACCATCGAGGATGACGGCTCGTTCTATGAGGCCGAGCATCTCGAGGGCGGCACCGACATGGCGCATGTCATCCTCGCTCTGATGCAGGAAGAGGCGCGGCGCCGCAACGAGGGCCGCGCCGACTGGCGCATTCCGATGCGGCCGGACCACGGCCACCTGCTCGCCGACGATATCGGCAAGACCAGGATCAATCCCGGCTATTCGCTGATCGGCCGGCTGAAAGGCCTCGCCGAGCTGCGTGGCATCATGCGCGCCGTCGAGCGGTTCGGACTGGCTTGAAGCTGTCAGGAGGCGAACTGCCCTTTGCATATGTAAAAGTTACTTGTCTATGTGAAAATACCTGCTACGACTGCGGGCCGGGCGGACATGCTCGGTTCCAGGGAGGAATTGCCTGAGATGACAAGACTGCGCGGTCTTGCGTGGGATCATCGACGTTGCTGGGGTCCGCTCGACGCCAGCGTGGCGCCGTATTGCGCTGGCAATCCAGGCCTTGAAATCGAATGGGACCGCCGCAGCCTCTATGAATTCGGCGAGGGTGCCCTCGGGCCGGTGCTCGGCACTTACGATCTGGTCGTGTTCGACCACCCCTTCATCGGAGACATCGCGGAGGATGAGCTGATGGTGCCGTTCGACGCCTATTTGTCGGCCGAACAAATCCGTTTCTTCGAACACGATTCGGTCGGTGCGTCCTGGCGTTCCTACGCAAGAAACGGACGCCAATGGGCGTTGCCCATCGATGCCGCTTGTCAGGTCGCGTCCTATCGCCCGGATCTCCTGGAGCGTTACGGGCTGGTGCCGCGCACACATGACGAGGTGGTCGAGCTTGGTCGGCGCGCCCGCAAGAACGGCAAGTGGCTCGGCCTGCCGTCGGTCCCGACGGATGCCATGTGCATGCTTCTGACGCTTGGCCGCCCACAGGAGAACGGTGAACAATTCATTGCCAGGGAGATGGTCGAGCAGGCTGTCGCTCAATTGCGAGAGCTCGCGGCGCTGTCGCATCCGAACTCAGCAAAATGGAACCCGATACGCTGCTGTGACCACATGATCGCGCATGACGACGTGGTCTATGTGCCTTTCGCATTCGGCTATGTGAACTATGCCTCCAGGACCGACAGGCCATGTCTGCGTTTTGCCGACGTGCCGACGCCGCGTTCTGCCGGAGCCTTGCTCGGCGGTGCCGGTATCGGCGTCAGCGCCCGGTCGAAACACAAGCAGGCCGCGATCGACTACTCGGTGTTCCTGTGTTCGCCCGAGTACCAGCGCGGCGACTATGTGAAGTCGGGCGGACAGCCGGGATCGCTGGCGGCCTGGAAAGATGTCGAGGTCAATCATCTCTGCGGCAATTTCTTCAACTCGACGCTTGCGACGATCAGCTCGTCCTATCTGCGTCCGACGCATCCTGGCTTCATCGGCTTCTTCCGCGAATGCGCGCCGCATGCGGCCGCCGCCATCGCCGGCGACATTTCGGCGGCCGAACTAGCAGACCATGTGAATCGCCTCTACCGCGAAACCAGGCAACCGGAACGGAGCATTGCGTGATGGCCGCCAGTATTGCCGAGACGCTCGACGACAGCGAAAGCGGCCGCAACGGCTATCGTGTGCCTGCGGTAGACAAGGCGCTCGACGTCCTTGAGTTCATGGCAGCCAGCGCCGAAACGCTGACCCAGACCGAGATCGCGGCCGGCCTCGGACGCTCCATTCACGAAATCTACCGCATCCTGCTCCTGCTGGAAAAGCGCGGCTATATCTTTCGCACGCAGTCCGACCGCTTCCGCCTGTCGCTGAAGCTGTTCGAATTGGCGCACATGCACCCGCCGGTGAACCGGCTGGTCGAATGCGCGCTGCCGGTGATGCGCGAGCTGACCGCCAATGCCGATCAGAGTTGCCACCTCGTGGTGCGCGAAGGCCAGAACGCGCTGGTGGTGCTGCAGATCGATTCACCACTGCCGATGCGCTACTCGGTTGCCTTGGGCTCGCATTTCCCGATCCTCGAAACCAGTTCAGGCGCGGTCTTGCTCGCCCATTCGAACCGGGCCGAGCGCGACCGCATTGTCGATCGCATCGTGACCGCCGGCGAAGGACAGGGCACGCGGGCCGAAATCGAAGCACGGCTGAACGAGGTGGCTAGGCTCGGCTACGAGATGCGTGCCTCGTTGGCCGTCGAAGCCTGCACCAACATCTCCATGCCGGTGCGCGATCACACCGGCGCCGTCATCGCCGCACTCACGGTCCCGCTGCTGCCGCAGAAGGCCGCACGGTTCGACCGGCAAACCATCTTCGAACGCACCCGGGCAGCCGCCGAGAAGATATCGGCGGAGCTCGGCTGGGGGGAATCCAACTCTTCGTTACGTGCCGACCCGGAACGGCGGGGCTATCCGTTCAGCGATTAACAAAAGCGATAAACCTGGGAGAAGAAAATGCACTGGTCCAAGTCAATCCTGTTTGCATCCGCGGCCGTGCTGGCCATGGGCGCGGCGGCCGCACATGCCGAGAACATGCCGAAGCGCATCGGCTACGTCACCAATTACGCCACCCATGAATGGTACCAGAACGTCATCAAAGGCATGAAGGCTCACGGGAAGGAACTCGGCATCGAGGTCGAGGTGCAGGACGCCAACCTCGACATATCCAAGCAGGTCGCTGCAGCCGAAGACTTCATCGCCAAGGGCGTCGATGTGCTGATCATCACGCCGGTGAATGAAGAAGGTGTGGTACCGCTGCTGCGCCAGGCCAAAGCCGCCAACATTCCTGTGGTGCTCGAGGGCAATCCGGTCAAGGGCATGACCACGATGGTCGCCATCTGCGACTATGACACTGGCTATTTTTCCGGCGTCGAAGCCGGCAAATATGCCAAGGAAAAGCTCGGCGGCGTTGCCAAGGTGATGAATGTCGGCCTGCCGCTGCTCTCCGCCACGGTGCTGCGCTCGCACGGCTTCATGGACGGGCTGAAGACCGTCATCCCTGACGCGGTCATGGTCCACGACCTTGACGGCGGCGGCAATCCCGACCGAGCGCTCGAAGTGTCTTCGGCGGCACTCGCCAAGAACGCCGACATCAACATCATCTACGGCATCAACGATTCGTCGTCGCTGGGCGGCCTGCAGGCCTGGAAGGCGGCCGGCAAGTCGCAGGATGGCCTGTTGACCGTCGGCACCGGCGGCGAGGGGCTTGCCTTCATCAACGCGATGCAGAACGAGCCGTCGTATCGCATCGAGGCCGCGATGTTCCCGGAAAAGGAAGGCTTCACGGCAATCGATGCTGCGGTCAAGCTCTTCAACAACGAGGAAGTGCCGGAGCATATCGTCAGCCCGACCGCACCAATGAACGGCGAGGATTGGAAGAAGTTCTATGATTACGACGGCACCACCCGCACCATCAAATGGGATGCCGTCAACGCACTGCAGCCGCCGGCAAAGTGCATGAAGACCTCCGCCGACCTGAAGAAATAAAGCTGGCTGACTTTGCCCTTCCCGCAGTGCGGGAAGGGCGCCTGAACCATAGCGGCCCGAATGGATTGAGATGAGCGAGCTTACACACGCCTCCGCGCCGAAGCGCTTTGTCGGCGGACAGCTGCTGGGCAGCAGCCAGCTTGTGCTGGGTGTCATCCTGGCGGTGCTGTGCATCGCCATCTCGATCGCGGCGCCGCAATTCTATTCGGAGGCCAACATCATCGCCATTCTGCGCCAATGCGCGCTGGTGCTGATCGTTGCCTCGGGCATGACCATGCTCATCATCACCGCCGAGGTCGATCTGTCGGTCGGCGCGTCACTCGCCTTCGTCGGCTGCATCGGCATGGCGGTGCTCAATTCTACCCATAGCCTCACGCTCGGCTTGCTGGCGGCCCTTGCCTTTGCCGGCGGGGTCGGCCTGTTCAATGGGCTGGTCGTCACCAGGCTCCGGGTCAACTCGCTGATCGCCACCATCGGCACGATGATGATGCTGCAAGGCGGCGTCTATCTGTTCACGCGCGAGGCGGTGCAGAACCACAACCAGCTCGCGAGCTTCACCGATCTCGGCGCCGGCTATGTCGGCGCGGTGCCGGTCCCCGTCATTCTGGCGGCGCTGATCTTCGTGGTCGCCTATGTGACGCTGCGTTTCACCACGCTCGGCCGCTACCTCTATGCGGTTGGCGCCAATGAAAAGGCGGTGCGCCTGTCCGGCCTTCGGTCCGAGCGCCTCAAGCTGTTTGCCTTCGTCCTCACCGGGCTCTGCGTCGGCGTTGCCGGCATGATCCTGTCGTCGCTGATGAATGCCGGCCAGCCGACCGCCGGCCGAGGCTTCGAACTGACGGTCATTGCTGCCGTCATCCTGGGCGGCACCAGCCTGCTCGGCGGCCGTGGATCGCTGTTCGGCACCTTGCTCGGCGTGCTGGTGCTGAAGGTGATCGACAACGGCATCATCATTCTCGGCTGGAACCAGGACCTGCAGATGGTGGTGCCGGGCGTCGTCATCATCCTCGCAACCTATCTCGACATCATCCGGAACAAAGCCAATGTCCGTTGATTTCCTTCACCCTGGCGAAGGCGGGGCCATCGACACCAGTGTGCCGGCGCTCGAACTGCGCGGCATCGACAAGCGCTTCCCCGGCGTCGTGGCGCTCGACAATGTCGACTTCAGCCTGGAGCCCGGCAAGATCCATGCCTTGATGGGCGAGAACGGCGCCGGCAAGTCGACGCTGATCAAGATCATGGCTGGTGTCTACGGCAAGGATGCCGGCACCATCCGCATGCGCGGGCACGAGGTCGACATCAAGTCGCCGCGCGACAGCTTGAAGGAAGGCATCAAGGTCGTGTTTCAGGAGATCGCGCTGATCTCCGAATTCACCGTTGCCGAGAACATCTTCCTGGAAGGCTATCCGACCGGCAGAGCCGGCTCGATCGACTGGAAGAAGATTCGCGCCGATTCCGCCGCACTGTTCAACCGCATCGGCTTCAACGTCGATCCGGCGGCACGCACGGGATCGCTGCCGGTCAGCCAGCAGCAGATGGTCGAGATCGCGCGTGCGCTCGCCCATGAAGCCCGCGTCGTGGTGATGGACGAACCGACGTCCTCGCTGACGCCGAACGAGGTTTCGCTACTGTTCACAGTCATCCGCCGGCTGGCCAGCCTTGGCATCGCGGTGGTCTATGTCAGCCACAAGCTCGACGAGGTTTTCGAGATCGCCGACACGGTGACCGTGCTGCGTGATGGGCGCCACATCTCGACCAGGCCGATCGGCGAGCACACCAACGACACGCTGATCCAGGACATGATCGGTCGGCGCATCGACAATCTGTTTCCCCGCCAGCGTGGCCCGGCCGGCAGCAGGGTTGCCTTGTCGGTGGAGAACCTCAGCACGGCGAAGAAGCTGTCCGACGTCTCCTTCGAGGCGCGAGCCGGCGAGGTGCTCGGCTTCTTCGGCTTGATGGGCGCGGGCCGCACCGAACTCGCCAAGGCGATCGTCGGCTATGACCCGATCACCGCGGGTACGATCACCGTCGACGGCAGCCGGCTCGTGCCGCACGATACGCGCACCGGCGTCAAGCTCGGCATCGGCCTGCTCACCGAGGACCGCAAGAGCGAAGGGCTGATGGGCGAACTGCCTGTCTACCAGAATGCAAGCCTGGCCTCGCTCGGTGCTTTCGCCCGCCTGGGGTTCGTCGACAAGGCGAAGGAACACAAGGCGGTGCAGGACTATGTCGACCGTTTCCGCATCAAGACGCCCAGCCTGTTCCAGCAGGTGAAGAACCTGTCGGGCGGCAATCAGCAGAAAGTGCTGATCGCGCGTTGGCTGATGCGGGGCCTGAAAGTGATCGTCGTCGACGAGCCGACGCGCGGCATCGATGTCGGTGCCAAGTCGGAAATCTTCGCGCTGATCGACCGGCTCGCCGGCGAAGGCCTGGCGGTGGTCATGATGACGTCCGAGATGCCGGAGCTGCTCGGACTTGCGGATCGGATCGCGGTGATGTGCGAAGGCCGCCTGACCGTGATCATGTCGCGCGAGGAAGCCACACAGGAGAAGATCCTCAATGCGGCGATCGGGTAAGATGACGACATCAAGCGATCAGCCCCACCTCGAAGGGAGCACGCGATGAGCTTTGCAGCCACGGCCCCCGCAAAGGCCCAACCATCCATGCTGGTGCGTCTCGTTGCCCGACAGGAACTGGCACTGCTTGTCTGCCTTATCCTGGTTCTGGCGTTCTTTTCCTTCACGGTCGAGAATTTCTTCTCCGTGCGCAATTTGACCAACGTGCTTGGCCAGGCGTCGCTGCCGCTGATCGCCGGCATTGGCTGTGCCATCGTGTTCATTTCCGGCGAGGTCGACATCTCGATCGGCTCGCTGGTCGCGACCATTGCCCTGCCGCTGATCATCATCATGAACGACACCAACTCGCTGTGGCTCGGCATCGGTGGCGCGCTGCTGTTCGGCCTGATCATCGGCGTGGTGAACGGCTATCTCACCGCTTATGCCGGCATCAACTCGCTGATCGTGACTTTGGGCACGATGTTCATCATGCGCGGCGGTGTCTATCTTTATACCGGCCAGCGCGCCATCCCGGACGATGCCAGCCTCGACAGCTTTATCGCTCTGTCGGATGGCCGCCTGTTCAACACCATCCCCTATTCGGCTGTCATCGCCATCGTCCTGCTCGGCGCCTTCGCCTACATGATGCAGCATCGGCCGTTCGGGCGGCAGATCTATGCCGTCGGCGGCAATCAGGAAGTGGCGCGGCTGGCTGGCTATGATGTGCGGCGCGTCAAGTTCATCTGCTTCATCATCAGCTCACTGCTGGCGACGGTCGCGGGCATTATTCTCGCCGCGCGCGTCGGCTCGGCGCAGCATACGGCGGGGCTCAATTTCGAATTCCAGGTCGTTGCCGCGACAGTGCTCGGTGGGGTCAGCCTTGCCGGCGGCATCGGCAGCCTGACCGGCATGGCGCTGGGCGTGCTGATCCTGCAGTTCCTGTCCAACGGCCTGCGCGGGCTCGGCCTGCCGACCGAATGGCAGCTGGTCATCACCGGCATGATCATCATCGCCGCGGTCGCCTTCGACGAGGCGAAACGCCGGCGCGCGAATGGAGGCTGACATGGCCCGTCTCGAAGGGAAAACCGCCGTCATCACCGGTGCTGCCGACGGCATCGGGCACGCGATCGCTGAAGCGATGGCGCGCGAAGGCGCGCATGTTTTCCTCGGCGACATAGCCGACGGCGCGGGCGAGGAATTCGCGACCGCACTTCGCGCCGCCGGCCGTCAGGCCGATTACGTGCATTGCGACGTCTCTCAAGGGGCCGACATTGCCGGCCTCATCGACAGCGCCGTCAAGAAGACCGGGCACCTCGACATCCTGGTCAACAATGCCGCCATCGCCATTGGCGGCATGCCGGTGCACGAGATGACCGATGAGCAGTGGCACCGGCTGATCGCGGTCAACCTGACCAGCGTGTTTCACGGCTGCAAATACGCGCTGCCGCACATGATCGCGCAGAAGTCCGGCTCGATCATCAACATGGCCTCCGCACAGGGGCACATCGGGCTTGATGGCTGGACCGCCTATGCCGGTGCCAAGGGCGCGGTGATGGCGATGACGCGCCAAATGGCAGTCGAGTTCGGCCCCGTGAACATCCGCGTCAATTCGATCTCGCCGGGCACCATCAACACGCCGATGAACGACAGACTGATCAAGGAGATCGGCGGCAACTTGGCCAAGGCTTGGGTCAAGATGCATCCGCTCGGCCGCATAGGCGAACCTTCCGAAGTGGCCGAAGCCGCCGTCTATCTCGCCTCCGATGCCGCGGGCTTCACCACCGGCACCGATTTGCGTGTGGATGGCGGACTGACCGCCGCACCGCGCTATGTTCCCGAACTGCTTTGAAAACACGAAACGAGATTTGAAATGAACAAGGCCCTCGAAGGCGTCCGCATCCTCGATTTCAGCCATTTGCTGCAGGGGCCGTTCGCCACACAGCTGCTCGGCGACATGGGCGCCGACGTCGTCAAGGTCGAGCGTGCCGGCGCCGGCGACATGTTCCGTGGCATGACCTTCTTCGCCAAATGGGTGGGCGGCTCCGAGAGCCCGAATTTCCTCGCCTGGAACCGCAACAAGCGCTCGATCGCGCTCAACCTGAAGAGCCGCAAGGTGCACGCCATCCTCATGGAGATGGCCAAGACCGCCGACGTGGTGGTGCAGAATTTCCGCCCCGGCGTGCTGGCCAAGCTCGGCTATGGCTATGAGGACTTTAGGGCTGTCAACCCGCGCATCATCTATTGTTCGGGTTCAGGCTATGGCGAGGAAGGACCCTATGTCGAGCGCCCCGGCCAGGACATGCTGATCCAGGGGCTAGCCGGGTTGATTGCCAACACCGGCCGCGGCGACCAGGCGCCGGTCCCGGCCGGCGCCGGGCTCGCCGACCAGATCGGCGCCATGAACATGGTCTACGGCATCCTGTCGGCGCTTTACTATCGCGAGAAGACCGGCAGAGGTCAGAGGATCGAGGTCAATCTGCTGGCCGGCCTGCTGGCGCATCTCAATCAGGAATATGTCGCCGTGCTCAACCTCGGCGAGGACTTTGTCCGGCCCAATTCCGGCATCGGCCATCCCGGCATGCAGGCGCCGTTCGGCATCTACGAGGCGAAGGACGGCGGCTACATTTCGATCGCTATGAGCCCGTTCAAGACGCTGTACGAGGTGCTGGAGGCGCCGCAGCTTGCCGTCTATGACGACCTCAAGACCTTGTTCGACAAGCGCGACGAGGTGTTCGAGAAGGTCAATGCGGAGACGAAGAAATTCGCCACGCAGGATCTGCTGGCACGGCTGCTGGCGGTAGACGTCTGGTGCGCCGAGGTGAAGGATATCCGCCGCGCGGCCGAAGACCCGCAGGTCAAGCATATGGGCATGATCACCAGCTATGATCATCCGCGCGGCGGCAAGGTGCGGGTGGTGGCACCCGCGGTCAAGATGAGCGAGACGCCCGCGACCATCGAGCGGCCGGCGCCACTGGTCGGCCAGCATGGCCGCGAGATCCTGGCCGAGTTCGGCCTTTCCAACGAGGAAATCGCAGCACTGGAGGCGTCCGGCGACATGACCGTGGACGCGGCCTGACGATGCGCTTCTACCGGACACTCACGGTCGAAATTTCTGGCTGTGTCGCGGTCGTCACCTTCCGCCGCGCCGACCAGCTCAACGCCATGAATCGGATCATGCAAGGTGAGATCACCGACGCGTTCGAGGCGCTGTCCAGCGATGCGGGCGTGGGAGCGATCGTGGTGACCGGCGAAGGTCGCGGCTTCATGGCCGGCGCCGATATCAAGGAATACGCCGCGCAGACCGCCGCCGAGTTCGACACGTTCCAGGCTGCCGGCATGCGCATGTACGCGGCGATCGAGAACAACCGCAAACCGGTGATCGCGGCGGTCAACGGCTTTGCCCTCGGCGGCGGCATGGAACTGGTGCTGTGCTGCGACATCGTGATCGCCAACCAGTTCGCGAAGCTCGGTCTGCCGGAGATTAAGCTCGGGCTGGTTCCCGGCGGCGGCGGCACGCAACGTAGCGTCGCCAAGCTCGGCCGCAACCGTGCCAACCTTCTGCTGATGACCGGCGCCATCGTACCGGCCTCTGAATTCGTCGCTGCCGGCCTTGTCAACGAGGTCGTCGATGTCGACAGGCTGATGCCGCGCGCGCTGGAATTGGCTGAGATAATTGCCGCCGAGCCAGCCGCCGCGATCGAAGGGTTGAAGGCGCTGACGTTGCATGCCGTTTCGGGCGACCTGGCCTCAGGCCTCGCCATGGAGCGCGGCATATTGGGCGACCTCTATCGCAGCGAGATCGGCCAGCAGCGGGTCAAGGAGTTCGCCGACAGGAGCACTACAAAGAAGGCTGGGCCGTGAAGACCTGCGCGCTGACCGTCCAGCGGCTAGGCACGATGCTTGCGCTGGCCGGCAATCCCATGGCCCAATCCGGCGTTGCGACGGCGCTGGAATTCTCAACCGAAAAGCCGTTTGTGACCCGCTACCGCATCGAGGCGTCCGCGCTGTGAATGATCGTGCCGCAATGTCCCTGGTCAAGTCGAACCGGCCGCGCTTCACTGATATCGAAGGGCTGGCCGCGATGGTCCGACAAGGCGACTCGCTTGGCGTCGGCGGTCACCATTTCGCTCGGTTGCCGATTGCATTGCTGCGCGCGATAGCCCAGTCGGGCGTCAAGGATTTGCGTTACGTCTGCTGGGCCGGCGGCTTGCCGCTCGAACTGCTGCTCGAAGCGGGTGCGGCGGCGGAAATCGACCTCTGCTTTTCCAGCCTCGATATTTTCGGCCTGCCACCAAGATTCCGTGCCGCCGCCGAAAGCGAGGCGATACCGGTTCGCGATTGGACGGCTCTGGCCATGATCCAGGCGCTGCGGGCGGCACAGCAGAATCTGCCGTCCATGCCGTTCCAGCTTCCGGAAGGGTCGGACATGCTGTCGCGTTTGCCGGGTGCGAGCGCCATGCCCGATCCGATTGCCGGAACAGATATGGGATTTATCCCGCCGCTGAGGCTCGATGCGTTTGTCGTCCACGCACAGCGGGCGGATGAAAACGGCAATGTTCAGGTCATCGGCCCGCGCGCATTGGACTTCGCGATGGCGGGCGCGGCGCGCAAGGTGCTGGTCACGGTCGAGGAAATCGTCCCGGTCGGGGCGCTGCGGCAAGACGGGCGCCAGAGCGTGTTGACCCGCAACCAGGTTTCGGCCATAGCGCTTATGCCGGGCGGTGCCTGGCCGGCCTCGTGCCTGCCATTCTATGTCACCGATTATCAGGCACTGTCGCAGGCATTGGCGGCCCGGGAAACGCCCTTGGCGGACAGTCTGCGGCTGCCCTCCGATGGCGTGCCGAAGCCGCTGCAAAGGGCTGCGAAGGTTCGCGCCAAAACGGCCCTCGCAATGCCGGCGCTCGCTCATGATGCGGAGAAAGCATCCATCGACGAGATCATTGCCGCCCGCATCGCCGCCGAACTCGACAATGAGAGTTTTGCCAGCGCCGGCGCTGTCTCGCCGCTGGCCAACGTCGCCTACCGGTTGGCCAAGGCGACGCATGCGCCCGACATGATCATCGCGACGATGAGCTGCGGCCATCTCGACATAGCGCCGAGCCCGATGATCCTGTCGCTGATCGAAAGCCTTGATTGCGAGACGGCGGTGACGCATGCCGGCGGCGACGACACTTACTCGACTTACTATCAGGCAGGTGCGGTGACGCATGAGATCGTTGGCGCGGCGCAGGTCGACCGACGCGGCCGCGTCAACACCATCGCGCTGCGCAAACCGAGCGGCGGCCTGATACGGTTGCCAGGGCAAGGCGGCATGGCCGATGTCGCCAACATGCACCGCGACTATTTGCTCTACATTCCTCGGCATTCGGTCCAGTCGCTGGTGGATGAGGTGGAGATCGTGAGTTCCGCCCGCGGGCTGCTGACACCGGAGGAGCGAGAGCCGATGGGCTATCGCACCGGCCAGGCGCTGGTGTTCACCGATCTCTGCGTCTTTCGGCTCGACCGGACATCCCGGGAATTGATCGTCATCGAGACCATGCCCGGCGTCATGCAGCAGCAGATCCGCGACGCCACCGGGTTTGCGGTGACCTTCGACGCCGATTGCCGGGAGGTTCCGCTGCCTTCCAGCGATGCGCTCGCTGTTCTGCGCAATCGCATCGACCCGCTCGGCCTGCGGCGCCTCGAATTTGTCAGCGCCAAGGAGCGCGGCGCGCTGATCGCCGAGATACTCTCCGCCGACCGCGCGATGGTCGAGCTCTGCATCGCCGCACAGAAATCGCACATCGCAAGCTGAGGAGCGCTCGATGGCAAAACCATTGCTCGATATGTCCGCCGCGCGCGTCTTCTTCGATGGCATCTTCACCAGCCCTCGCGTCGCGCACCCGGAGGGCGTGGCCGTCCACCGTGACGGGTCGATCTGGTGCGGCACCGAAACCGGCGACCTCCTGCGGCTTGCCGCCGACGGCGGCTCGGTTGAGCGCATGGGCGGCACGGACGGTTTCCTTCTTGGCATTGCTTTCGACAGCATGGGGAACTGCTTCGCCTGTGACCTGAAGCACGCGGCGATCTTTCGTTGGGATGCCGCGACAGCGCGCATGGAGCGCTTCGCGTCGTCCGGCATCCGCGTGCCGAATTATCCCATCGTCGACGAGGCGAGGGGCTGGCTCTATGTGTCGGACAGCGTCGGCGAGGACAATCGTTCCGGCATCTTCCGCTACGATCTCGAAACGGGCGAAGGCCGTCTGTGGTGCCAGGAGGCGATGTCCTTCGCCAATGGCATGGCCATGGCGCCGGAGGGGAGCGGGATTTATGTGGTTGAAAGCAATGCCTCGTGTGTCAGCCATGTGCCGATCCTTGCCGACGGTGAGGCTGGGCCGAAGCAGGTCGTCATCGAGGGCGTGCATAACGTCCCGGATGGCCTAGCCTTCGCTCCGGACGGATCGCTGTTCATCTCGTGTTACGAGCCCAGCCGGATCTATTGCTGGTCCAACGATCGGGGGCTCGAAGTGCTGATCGAGGATCCGGCGGCAACCACGCTGGCGCATCCCACCAATATCGCCTTCAAGGGTAACAAACTCTACACCGCCAATCTCGGCCGCTGGCACATTACCGAGATCGATTTGACCTTGGGCAGTCGATAAGCCGACGACCGCCGCCCAGTCTGGGCTTCAGCTTCTCTTCTGCTTCACGGGACAAAGCGTGGATTTTCGGGCGCTGTGCCCAGTTCCGACCGGGCCAGTCGCCTCGGTCTCCTCCATTCGCCGCGTGCTTTTTCGGAAAGCACCAGTCCATGGCCGGGTCGATCGGGCGCATAGACGTAGCCGTCTCGGATTTCGATGGGCTGCTCCACCAGATGATCGAAATTCTGGAACGAATATTCCAGCCATTCGACCTCGGGAAGTGCGACCGCCATATGCACGCCAACCTCCAGGAAGGTGTTGCCGATGCTGACCGGGATTCCGAGTTCGGCGGCTAGCCACCCGATGCGCATGACGTCGGTCACCTGGCCGTGGACATTCAGTATGTCGGCTGCATGGGCTTCCAGAAGAAGCCGCTTGCCTTGAAGATCCAGATATTCGCCGCTGTTGACCTGGGTCCATGTCACGGCATGCCTGAGCGTTCTCAATCCTTCGTGGTCGTGACGCAGGATTGGATCCTCGACCCAGAGAAGATCGTGACCGGCATCGCGGATCGCGACCAATTTCACGAGCGCTTCCTTCGATGTCCACGCCTCGTTCGGATCGATCATGACTTTTGAGCCTGCCGGAACGCAGGTCTTCAACAGCTCCAGGCGCCGCAGATCGCGGTCGAAATCCGGATGGCCGACTTTGATCTTGAAAGCGGAGTAGCCAAGCGATGCCGCGTGAGAGAACAACGAGACGAACGCCTCATCGTCGAGGTGAAAATCGAGGCCGCTGGCGTAGGCTTTCACGCGGTTGCGGCGACTGCCAAGCAAGACGTGAAGAGGCAGGCCGGCTTCCTTCCCCGCAAGATCCCAAAGCGCCACCTGAACCGCCTCGTGAAAGGGCAGCGAATAGGTCCGCTGGTTGCCGCCGCGCGGGCGGTTCACACGGTGAACCAGCGCTATCGCCTTGTGCCCCTTGAGTGTCGGCCAAACCTCGTGTTCGAAAACAGTCTCGATCTCCGTCTGATCGGGTAGAGGATTGAAGAGCGTCTGGATGAACCCCAGCCCCACCTCGCCGCTTTCCGAAACGAGTTCCAAAGTGGCGACGTTGACGTCGTCCACCCGAACTTGACTGTCCCCGATTACCCGGTCGCGGGCGAACTGAAATCGGGTTATACGAAAATGCGAAAGGCTCATCACAAGGGCTTTCTGATCGTTTACAATGATAAACTGATCTATCAGATTGCGTCTTTAGTATCGGACCAATGGGGGTGCCGCAAGTGGTGGGCAAAGCAAAAACCGTCTCTACCGGCCTGGGGGCAGCCGTCCGTATGAGCGATATTGCCTATCAGCGTATTCTGGAGGGCCTGTTCGACAGGCGCGTTCCTGCAGGGGCCTTCGTTTCTCAAAACGAGTTGTCCGCGATCGTCGACGTGCCGGTTGCCCCGCTTCGGGACGCTCTGCGCGTTCTGGAGGCGGAAGGGATTCTGATAATCCACCCGCGCTCCGGCATCCAGTTCATCAGGCCCGGCATGGAGCTAACGCGTGCCACCTACCAATTCCGCGCCATCATTGAGCGCTCGGCGATCCGCGTCTTTGCCGAACAAGGCGACGAAACCGTCATGAATGCCTTGGAAATCCGGCATTCCCGTATGCTTAGAAGCGTGGAGCGGGATGGCCTCGGAAAGGAACAACTGGAGGCAATGGACGCGCTGGAGGGAGAGTTTCACGGCGCAATCATTGCGTCATTGCACAATCCTCTGATCGACAGCGCCTACCGGCGCATGCACAATTATCTGCGCCTGCTGCGGCTCGACCGCAAGATCACCGCGCCTATCATGGTCCGGACGATCAAGGAGCACCTCGACATCCTCGAGGCTTGCAGCACCAGGAATGCGGATGCCGCCGAAGCAAAGCTGCAGTCCCATTTCCAGGCTGCGATGCAACGGAATCTAGGTCTCGTCTGATAGGCCGGTAGCGATCAGTCGTTTTCCCAGTTTGCGCGCCGGCGCGGTTGCACGGCGTGGGAAAGGATGCTACCCAAAAACTGCAACTGATCGATCAGATTGCTGATCTGATATCTGGGAGGAGGTCGCATGCAGTTGAACAAGAGGCAGTTTCTCATGGGTTCGGCGGCTCTTGCGATGGCAGGGCGCGTCGGCGGTGCCCGTGCCGCGAATGCCATCAGTTACTGGCACCATTTCACCAGTCAGTCGGAAATGACCAGCCTGATGAAGATTATCGGATCGTTTCAGGCGGCGAATGCGGGTGTGGCGGTGACCCAGGAGAACATCCCGAACTCGGAATACATGGCGAAGGTCTCTTCGGCCGTGCTGACCGGTGGGCGTCCGGATACCGCCATGGTGATTGCCGAGCGCTTCGCCGATCTTACCGCGATGGAGGGGTTGATTGACCTTACCGAGCGGGTGAACGGATGGCAGGGCAAGGCCAATTTTCCCGAAAATCGCTGGACCGGGCTTTCCAGCAACGGCGCTATCTATGCGGTTCCCGCCTTTGCCTTCGTCGATTGGATGTACTACCGCGCCGACTATTTCGAGGAAGCCGGATTGGCCGGGCCACCCACGAAATTCGACGAATTCCTGGGTGCCTGCCGCAAGCTCACCGATCCGTCGAAGGGCAGGTATGCATTCGGCATGCGCGCCGGCGCCGGCGGTTTCAAATACGTCATCGATGTCATGGAGGCGTTTGGCTCGCCGATCGTCAAGGATGGACAGCCAGCCATCGACAGGGCGGCGGCGGTCGAGGCGATAACGTTTTATTCAGATCTCTTCCTGAAGGAAAAGGTTGTGCCGCCGAGCGCGCCCAATGACAGCTACCGCCAGATCATGGAGGGCTTCCGCACCGGGCAGACCGCGATGGTGTGGCACCATACCGGTTCGCTGAACGAAATCTCGGCTGCGATGAAGCAGGGCAACCAGTTCTCGACCGCACCGATGCCGGCCGGTCCGAAGGCGCATGTCGCCCGCGTCGCCTACGCCGGCAACGGTATCATGAAGGAAGACAATATCGAGGCCGCCTGGCAGTGGGTGAGTTTCTGGGGCCAGACCGATGCTGCGCTGACCTTGCTCGAGGGCACGGGCTATTTCCCGGCCTCCGCCGCTGCCCTGCAGGATCAGCGGATCACAGGCAATCCAATCTATAACGCGGCTGTCGAAACGCTGAAATTCGGACGCCTGCCGAACAATTTCGTTGGCGCGGCGGGTTGGTCCGAGAATGTCGTCAATCCCGCTTTCCAATCGGTGCTCACGGGTCAATCGACGCCGGAACAGGCTGTGGACCGGATGATCCAAGGCCTCGAAGCGGCCCTTCGCTGACATCCCGGCACGGCTGCTCCGACGTGTAGCCGTGCTTTGAACGCAACGGGACGGTGCTTTCGCTCCGGAGATACATGACGTCAAGCTCAAGCAGATATCTGCCTTTGCGGGCCCTCGGCGAACTGTCCGAGACCCGATATTGGATGTACTTACTGCTCCTCCCCAGCCTCGTCATGATCCTTCTGGTGATCGCCTATCCGACGCTTTACGGCATGGCCATCAGTTTTCGCGACATGCGTCTGACGCGTCCCGGGCTGGATGGCTGGGTCGGCTTCAAACACTATGCGGGAATGTGGTCCGACCCGGTCTTCTGGATCGCACTGAAGAATACAGTTGTGTGGGTCACTGCCGCCATCGTGCTGGAACTGGCGCTTGGCCTTCTCGCCGCGACAGCCCTCAACAGGGATTTGCCGGGCACGAAGATCTTCGCCGTGCTTATCCTGCTTCCCTATTTCCTCCCCAACGTCGTTGCGGGCCATATGTGGGCCTTGCTGCTCGATCCGCGGCTTGGCGTCATCAACGACCTTCTTGTCCGCGTGGGCGTGCTGGAGACCTACAAGGCCTGGTTCGCGGATCCCAATACCGCCCTGGCGGCGACCGTCCTCGTCGAGGCCTGGCATGGTTTTCCATTCTTCGCCTTGCTGCTGCTAGCGGGCCTGAAGAGTATTCCCGAAGATCTCTACAGGGCAGCGGCAGTGGACGGCGCCGGCGTCTCGGCGCAGCTCAGGCTGATCACCTTGCCCATGCTCAAGACCGTCATCGCGGCGGCAGTCATCCTGCGCGTCATTGGTCTGGTCAATTCGCCCGATCTGCTCCTCATTCTCACCGGTGGCGGACCGGGAGATGCCACGCAGGTCCTGTCGTTATATGCCTTCCAGACAGCCTACAAGGAATTCAATTTCGGCTACGCGTCGGCGCTGTCGGTGGTGATGTTTGTGATCCTGATGATCTTCGCGGCGGCATACATCCGCCTGTCCAGGATTACCAAGGGAGAGGGCGATGATTGAAAGCAAGCGCCGCCGGCGCACAGTTGCGAACATTGCTACCTACTTCGTCCTCGCGGGCCTGTCGATGTTCTGCATCGGTCCGATGATCTGGATGTTGCTGACATCGCTCAAATATGAGGCCGACATTGTCACCCAGACGATGCAGTACATACCGAGGCGCGTTACCTTCGACAATTATGTGGCCATCTGGACGCAGTCCGGTTTCCCGCGCCTGATAGGCAATAGCATCACCGTCACTTTCCTCACGGTGACGATCTGCGTCGCCACGGGTACGCTTGCGGCCTATGCATTTTCCCGCTTCGCGTTTCGGGGCCGAACTCAGCTCATGCTCGGCTATCTTGTCGTTCGCATGTTTCCTGCAGTCATGATGATCATTCCCCTCTATGTCGTCATGCGCGGCGTTGGTCTTGTAGACAGCCGTTTCGGCCTTGCGCTTGCCTATACGAGTTTCCTGCTGCCGCTGTTCGTGTGGATGCTCAAAGGTTTCTTCGATTCCGCACCCAGGGAACTCGAGAGCGCGGCACGCATCGATGGTTCGACCAGGCTTGGTGCCATGGTCCGTATCGTCATGCCGCTCGCCCGCAACGGCCTGGTCGCAAGTTCGGTGTTCATTGCCATCGCCGCGTGGAACGAGTTCCTGTTCGCCCTGATGCTGACGACGGGGCAGGGGTCCCGTACCTGGCCCGTGGGCCTGCAACTGATGGTCGGCGAGTTCCAGCTTCCATGGGGCGTCCTGGCGGCGGGCGGCATTCTCAGCATCCTGCCTGTCGTCGTTCTCTTCGCCATTGTCCAGCGAACCATGGTTCAGGGGCTCACTGCGGGCGCAATCAAGGGTTAGGAGTATTCGCATGGCGACACTTTCCATCAAGGACGTGCGCAAGTCCTATGGCTCCGTGCAGGTCCTTCACGGGGTCGACATCGAGCTTGAGGACGGAGGCTTTCTGGTTCTGCTCGGGCCGTCCGGATGTGGCAAGTCGACCTTGCTCAACATGATTGCCGGCCTCGACGACACGTCCGGCGGCGACATCCTGATCGGCGGACGCTCAGTCGTCGACCTTGCACCCAAGGACCGCAATATCGCGATGGTGTTCCAGTCCTATGCGCTTTACCCGACAATGTCGGTAGAGAGAAATATCGGCTTCGGACTGGAAATGCGGGGCGTGGACGCAGACCAGCGTAAGCGTGCCGTCGACGACGCGGCACGACTGCTGCAGATTTCGCACCTGCTCGACCGGCGCCCCGCCAACCTTTCGGGAGGACAGCGGCAGCGCGTTGCAATGGGGCGGGCGATCGTGCGCGACCCCGAGCTGTTCCTGTTCGACGAGCCGCTGTCCAATCTCGACGCCAAGCTTCGTGTAGAAATGCGCACGGAGATCAAGCGCCTGCACGAGCGTCTCGGCACGAGCATCGTCTATGTGACGCACGATCAGATCGAGGCAATGACGTTGGGCACCAAAGTGGCGGTGATGAAGGGAGGCCATATCCAGCAACTGGCCGATCCTCGCACCATCTATGAAAGGCCCGCCAACATATTCGTCGCAAGTTTCATCGGATCGCCGGCAATGAATTTCCTTCCTGGACGACTGGCCTCGAGCCCGAGCGGCGTGCGTTTCGCAGCGAACGGCGTGTCGGTCGCAATGCCGGCCGGCAAGCGACAGGTCGATTTCGACCGCCCGGTGATCCTGGGCGTAAGGCCTGAAGAACTAAAGGCGGTTGCGCGCGATGAAGCTTCGGTCACAGGGGTCATTGATGTGGTGGAACCTACCGGGCCTGAAACCATGGTGACGGTGCAGGTTGGCGAGCAGTCGATCATCGCACGCTTGCCACCGAGGTTTGCAGGCCGGCGAAAAGAGCCAATATTCCTCGCCGTCGATCCGGCGAGCGTCAATCTGTTCGACCCCGACAGCGAGCAGCGCATCGATATTTAGGGCGTGGACACTCCGAACATTCCGCTCAAATCCCCCGAAGTGGACTGCCACGAACGCAAACGCCTCCAGCGCTTCTTCTCCAAGCTCAAGCACGTCCGCCGCGTCGCGCCTCGCTGTGACACATCGGTCTTGCTCGCCTCGACACGGCTATCGCTCCGCCCCGCGGGTCTACGGCCCGAAATGACATGGAGCCGGCAGCGCATTGATTAAATCAAACATCCCGATATACAAGGTGATTTCGGATATAGATTTCGCACAGGGTTGGCAAATTCATGAGTCGCAATTTTCTTGTGATCGAACCCGAGGAGGGCATTGCCGTCCTCAGGGGGCTGGCCTCCTTGGCACGCATCTCCATGCTGAAATTGCTGCATGAGAAGGGGCCGATGAATATCAATGACATCGCCGCCGTGCTGTCGCTGCCGCAATCGACGGTCTCGACCAATATCCAGGTGCTCGAGGATGCTGGCCTGATCCGTACGGAGAACCAGAAGGCGAAGAAGGGCAGCCAGAAAATCTGCTATCCGACCGCCGAGGAAGTGCTCGTGGTCTTCAAGAGCGAGTATCGTTCGGTCAAGAACGACGCGATCGAAGTGTCGATGCCGATTGGGCTTTACACCGGGTTCGAGGTCACGGCGCCCTGCGGCCTCTGTTCGCCGGATGGGATCATCGGTCTGCTCGACGTGCCCAACACTTTTCTCGATCCGGACCGCATGAAAGCCGGGTTGCTGTGGTTCACGCGCGGCTTTGTCGAATACCAGTTCCCCAACAATGCCAAGCTTGCCAATGCCGAGATTACGGAGCTGGAAGTGGTGGTGGAACTGTCCTCGGAAGTGCCTGGCACCAGCGCCGACTGGCCCTCCGACATCACGCTGACGATCAATGGCATCGATGTCGGAACGTGGACCTCACCTGGCGATTTCGGCGACAAGCGCGGCGTCTTCACGCCCTCCTGGTGGAAGCTCAAGGGCTCACAATATGGCAAGCTGAAGAACTGGCGAATTTCCGCTGATGGCACCTATGTCGACGGTGTCAGAATTTCCGAAACCAGCCTCGCTGTCCTCGACCTCAAGAGCCATCATTCAATCCGCATCCGTATCGGCGTCAAGGACGACGCCGAGCGTCCCGGCGGGATCAATATTTTCGGCAAGGGATTTGGAAATTACGATCAGGACATCCTGCTCAGGATCAAAACCAGTTGATATCATCAAATCGGGTTTTAAAGATAGCGAAGCAATTTCAGTATCTTACCTCAATTCACGACCGCAGCCGCCGTTCTTTTGTCAGACATTTTGATGTTTTTGACTTGACGAACGAGCGCTGCTTCCCTTTGATATCGAATAAGGTGATTTAAATCACCATTTGTGATATCGTGGGAGGAATGCATGAAGGCAGCCGTAACGGCGCATCCGCACTATGTTGTCTCGGAAATCGATCCGCGGCTGTATGGATCCTTTATCGAGCATCTGGGGCGGGCAGTTTACACAGGCATCTATGAGCCGGGCCACCCGACGGCGGATGCCAACGGCATGCGTCAAGACGTTATCGATCTGGTCAGGGAACTAAACGTTCCGATCGTCCGCTATCCCGGCGGCAATTTCGTTTCAGCCTACAATTGGGAAGACGGCGTCGGCCCCAAGGAAGAGCGCCCGGTGCGCCTCGACCTCGCCTGGCACACGTCGGAAAGCAACGAAGTCGGCCTGCATGAATTTGCCGACTGGTGCGCATCCGCCAACACCGAGATGATGCTTGCCGTAAATCTCGGTTCACGTGGCCTCGACGAAGCCCGCAACTTCCTCGAATACACCAATCATCCAGGCGGAAGTGAGTGGAGCGACAAGCGCATCGCCAACGGCCGCCAGGAGCCTTTCGACGTCAAGCTGTGGTGCCTCGGCAACGAGATGGACGGCCCTTGGCAGATCGGCCACAAGACCGCCGACGAATATGGCCGCTTGGCCCATGAGACCGCCAAGGCGATGCGCGCCTTCTCCAAGTCGCTCGAACTGGTGGTCTGCGGCTCTTCTAATGCCAAGATGCCGACCTATCCCGAATGGGAAGCGACCGTGCTCGACCACACCTACAACGAGATCGACTACATCTCGCTGCATATGTACTTCGACAACCAAGCCAATGACGCGCCGAACTATCTCGCAATGAGCGAGAAGCTTGACGACTACATCGTCTCGGTCGCCGGCGTCATCGACTATATCAAGGCCAAGAAGCGCTCCAGCAAGCAGGTCTACATCTCGTTCGACGAATGGAACGTCTGGTACCATTCCAAGGAGCAGGACAAGAAGATTCTTGGCGGCAATGACGGCTGGCCCTTTGCGCCGCCGCTGCTCGAGGACATCTACAATTTCGAGGACGTGCTGCAGGTCGGCTTGATCCTCAACACCTTCATCCGTCGTTCCGATGTGGTCAAGATCGCCTGCCTGGCGCAACTGGTGAACGTCATCGCGCCGATCATGACCGTTCCCAACGGCCCGGCATGGCCCCAGACGATATTCTATCCCTATCTCTATGCCTCGATCTACGGCCGCGGCAATGCGCTGGATCTGAAGGTGGACAGCCCGACCTACAAATCCGCCGTCGCGGGCGACGTCTCCTATGTCGATGTGGCCGGCGTGCACGACACCAAAACCGGCCATGTCACCTTCTTCGCCGTCAACCGCCATTCGAGCGAGGCGATCGAAACCGTGATCGACATCACTGGTTTCGGCGCGGCTGATATCGTTGATCACCAAATGATGACGCACGCCGATCTCAAAGCCGTCAATTCAGCCGAGAATCCCGGCAATGTCGGCCCTAGGAAGGGAGTGGGCGCCTCGATGACTGACGGCAGATTGAGCCTGTCGCTGCCGGCCTATTCCTACCAGATGATACGCCTGAAGCTCTGACCTCGGGTCTGTTGTCGGAAAGTGCATGCGCTGAGGAGGAGCGTCGACGTGACGGCCGATATCGAAATCAGGAATGTGAACAAGCACTTCGGTGCCATGTCGGTGCTGGAGGATCTGTCGCTCTCCATCAAGGCACGCGAATTCATCGTGTTTCTCGGTCCATCCGGATGCGGGAAATCGACGCTTTTGCGCATGATCGCAGGCCTCGAAACTGTTGATAGCGGCGAGATCGCCATCAACAGGGAACGTATCGATCATCTGCCGCCGGGCAAGCGCGGCATTGCCATGGTGTTCCAGTCCTATGCGCTCTATCCGCATATGACGGTACGCGACAACATGGCCTTCGGGCTTGAGAATATCGGCATGTCGCGCGAGGTCATTGACGCGCGGATCAACGAAGCCGCCCGCATCCTCGAAATGCCGCATTTGCTCGAGCGCAAACCGGGCCAGCTCTCGGGCGGCCAGCGCCAGCGCGTTGCCATCGGCCGTGCGATCGTGAAAGAGCCGAAGGCCTTCCTGTTCGACGAGCCGCTCTCAAATCTGGATGCGGCGCTGCGAACCCGCACCCGCCTCGAACTTGCCCAGCTTCACCAGCGCCTGCAATCGACGATGATCTTCGTCACCCATGATCAGGTCGAAGCCATGACGCTCGCCGACCGCATCGTCGTCATGAACAACCGCAGGATCGAGCAGATCGGCTCTCCCATGGAAATCTACGAGCGCCCCGCGACCAAATTCGTCGCCGGCTTCGTCGGTGCCCCGGCGATGAACTTTATCGATGCGACACTCGACAGATCGAGTGGCAACGCCACGGCCAGGTTTTCGGACGGTATATCGGTTCGGACCGCGATTTCTTCCGACCTGTTGGCCGATGACAAGTACAGCTTCGGCATCCGTTCGGAAGATGTCCGCATCGTTCCTCCCGGGCAGGGCAATGCCGATGGCGTGGTCGATGTGCTCGAGCGGCTTGGCGAGCGCACCTTGATCTACATTCGTCTCGGCGATGGCCAGCAGATCGTCGGCTCGGATGTCGGCAACAGCCGGGTCGCGGTCGGCCACAAGGTAGGGCTCGCCTTCGACGGCCAGAAGTCGCATCTGTTCAGCGCGGCCGGCCGCGCCTGGCACGCGAGGGAGGCTTGATATGGCCGACCGGCTGACGATGCCGCGGACCGCGATGGCAACCGTGAGCGTCAGGGCTCCAAGCGTCGACATCTATGCGCCGCAATGGCGAAACTTCGTTTTCGTCGCGCCGTTCCTGTTCTTCTTCACGACGCTGCTCATCTTTCCGCTCCTCTGGGGGATGTGGCTGAGCTTCCACAAGGCCGACACGTTCTCGTCCGGAGATTTTGTCGGTCTCGGCAATTATGTCAGGCTGTTTCACGACAAGGTCTTCCTGCAATCGGTCTGGAACACCTTCTACTTCGTCCTTCTGACAGTGCCGACGCTGGCGCTGATCGGCCTTTTCCTCGCGCTTTGCCTCAACCGCCGCACGCGCACTGCCGCAGTGCTGCGGACCTTGTTCTTCTCTTCCTCGGTGCTGTCGGTCACAATCGTCACGCTGATCTGGCGCATCGTGTTCATTCCGAATGTCGGCCTTCTGTCGACGATCTACGGATGGTTCGGCGCAACCGCCCCGGCTTTCATTTCCGACCCCAGCCTCGCGATGATCGGTATCGCCATTGCCACCGTCTGGTGGTGCATCGGCTTGCCGATGATGCTGTTTCTCTCGGCCCTGCAGCAGATCCCGCAGGATGTTTACGAGGCGGCAGCCCTGGACAATGCCAATCGCTGGCAGACGCTGCGCTCGATCACGCTGCCGTCTATCAAACGCACTTTCATCCTGGTGATCATTATCCAGATCGTGCTGCAATTTCAGCTGTTCGGCCAGGCTTGGCTGATGACGCGCGGCGGCCCTAACAACCTCACCAAGCCGATCGTGCTCTACATCTATGACACCGCGTTCCGTCGTTGGGATCTGGGCATGGGTGCCGCGGCATCGGAGGTCCTGTTCATTCTGATCCTGATCGCGGCCATGGCCCAATACCTCGTAACACGCAACAAGGCGGATCAGACATGAGCGCGCCAGCCATTTCCATCAAGGGACGTGCGTTTGGCGACCGCGTGTTGCTGGCCCTCGTCATCCTGCTTTCGATAGCCATGATCGCGCCGGTTCTGTGGGTCATCGGCCTGTCGCTCAAGGACAATGCCGAGTTGATGGCCGATCCGAATTCGGTTTTTCGCCTACCCTACACGCTCAGGAACTACTTCAACACCATCGGCACCTCATCGGTATTTCTCTGGGTGCTCAACAGCATCATCGTCTCGGGCGGGCTGACACTCGGTACGCTGGTCCTGTCGTCGCTCGCCGGCTACGGGTTTGCACGTCTGAACTTCCCCGGCAAAAACATCCTGTTCGTGATCGTTCTCTTCGGTCTGGCGGTGCCGGAACAGGCCGTGCTCGTCGCCCGCCACCAGATCTTCAGCATATTGAAGTTCCACAACACCTATCACGGGCTCATTCTCCCCGGCCTGTCGGCTTCGTTCGGCGTCTTCCTGATGACCCAATATTTCAAGGCCATCCCGAAGGAGCTGGACGAAGCCGCCATGCTGGACAATGCCAGCCGGTTCCGGACCTTCTGGAAGGTGCTGCTGCCGCTCACCGTGCCTGCGCAGGCAACGCTCGGCATCTTCACCTTCCTTGGCGCCTGGAACGACTATTTGTGGCCGCTGATCTCGGCAACCAGGAAGGACATGTACACGCTGACCGTCGGCATGGCTTCGACACAGACGAATTTCGCCCAGTCCGAAGGCATCGGCTTCCTGATGGCGCAAGCTGTGTTCGCCGGCGCGCCGATCCTGATCGTCTACCTCTTTTTCCAGAAATACATCGTCACCGCCGTCTCCGGCGCCGCGGTCCGATAATGAGAATTGCAGGGCGGGGGAGTGCGCCGCAGCGATGGAAAGCATGACGCCAATCCAGTGTGGAGTGGCGGAAACTCAGTAGGAGGAACTGACATGAGAATGAAGAAAATACTGTTTGCCGCGGTCTCCGCGGGGGTAATGATGCTCGCAAGCCCAGGCTTTGCGGCAACGGAGCTGACGGTACAGCGCTTTTTCGGTGCCTGCGATGCCGATTTCGGCACCAACACCGATGTCACCAAGGCTGTTGGTGAATGCGGCATCATCACCTCGCTGATCAACAAGTTCAACGCCGACAACCCCGATGTGCATGTCAGCGTCAGCACCGTGGAATGGCCGGGCTATGACCAGTTGACCGCGCAATTCGCTTCGGGCGATGCCCCGGACATCGTCACCATCCATGAATCCGCGCTGTCGGACTACCAGTCCAAGGGGCTGTTGATGCCGCTCGACGATCTCTTGAAGTCCGTCGGCGTCACACCTGAAGCCTTCACGGACGCAGCGCGCAACGGTGCCACCAAAGACGGCAAGATCTACGGCCTGCCGATCGACAGCTGGACGATGCTCTATCACATCAACATGGATCTCTTCAAACAGGCCGGGCTCGTCAATGCCGACGGCACGCCGATGCTTCCGAAGTCGCCCGAGGAATTGCTCGCCCAGGCCGAACAGTTCAAGCAGAAGACCGGCAAGCCCTACTTCGTTCAGAACCTGGCTAATGAGACGGCACTCTACACGCGCAATCTCTACACCTATCTCTTTCAACAGGATTCCGACTTCTTTGCCGATCCGAAGCATGTGAAGCTGAATACACCGGAAGCCAAGAAGGTCGTCGAGATGTACAAGGCGATCTTCGACAAGGGCTACACCACCAAGGATCTCGACTACGGCGGCGCGATCAACGCTTTTCTTGCCGGTGACGGTGGCGTTCAGCTCAACGGCACATGGGTCGTCGGCGACAACAATGCCCAGTCCCAAACCAAGGGCACGGCGCTCAACAAAGGCGGCTACGCTGTGTACCCATATCCGCAGCTTTTTGGCGGTGCCCATGCGCAATATGCCGATGGCCACACCTGGGCAGTCTCGCAGAAGGACCGCACGCCTGAACAGACCGCGGCCATCGGCAAGTTCCTGAAGTTCTTCGCCGACAACGACTTCGAATGGTCGCGCACCGGCCACCTGCCGGCATACAAGGCCATCATCACCTCGGATGCCTTCAAGGCGCTGCCGCATCGCAACACGATCGCCGCTGTCGCCGATCTCGGCAGGCCGCTGCCGTCAGCCGTGCAGCGTCAGTTTGCGATCCAGGACATTGTCGGCGAAGAGATGAGCGCTGCAATCACTGGCCAGAAAGACGTCGACGCCGCCCTTGCCGACATGGAAAGCCGCGTCAACGAGTTGCTCGCCAACATTTGACCACCAGCTCTTCCCGAGAACGCTCCCAACGCCCCGCGACCGGAAACGGTCGCGGGGTTCTTTGCCAAATGGGAGCAGGTGCATCCGATCCAGACAACCACACCGATGCGGTTTGACACTCATTGCGGATGGTCCCCTCTGATGTAATTTGGACCTTTCTCGGATGGGGAAGGTGCCTGCTGTCGCGACGTTTTTCACTCTGTTGCTGTCTCGGCAGATTGTGAGCTCTTAACAGACCTTGATACCGCAACCTGAGGCAGTTGCCATGCTCCGGCTTTGCGGATTAATCGATGGCGATCGGCGGCCGATTGAACGATCCTGGTGGGATATTTTTATCGACAAAAAATCGAATTAAATCAGAATTCTATAACCATTGATGTCCATTTTGACGCGCGCGTCAAAAGGGTTGTCTCATAGATTGACGTTAAATTAACATCGATATATGGTTCGATTAATCCGTTGGATGCCATCGCTTTTGTATCACCGTTGCTCGTCGATCGCCGCTATGTCTGTCACCCTTGCCCCAGCCTGCAGGATAAGCTTGCAGTGCGCATTGCCAGTCGCTGAAAGAGGCGGTGACCGTGCCCAGTTTGCTCGGAATCGATAACGGTCTCACGGTTACCAAGGCGGTGATCTTCGATACCGATGGCACTCAGTTGTCCGTGGCGCGTCGGCGGGTGCCGCAATCGATGCCCCATGCGCGCTGGGTGGAGCGCGACATGGCCGGCCTCTGGCAGGCCACCGCCGACGCAATCAAGGAGGCGATCGCCCTCTGTGGCCGCCCGGCAGACGATATCAGGGCGGTGGCGGCGACCGCGCATGGCGACGGTCTCTACCTGCTCGACCAGGATCGTCGGCCGCTGGGGCCTGGAATCCTGTCGCTCGACAGCCGCGCCGGCGAGATTGTAGAACAATGGTCGGCGGACGGGGTCTTCGAAGATGCGTTGGCGCGCACCGGCCAGGCGCCGCACGTCTCGGCTCCATCGGCGCTGCTAGCCTGGATCAGGAAGAACGAGCCAGACCGCTACGGGCGCATCTGGCATATACTGGCCTGCAAGGACTGGCTGCGCTTTTGCCTGTCGGGCACGATCGGCACCGACCGTACCGAGGCCAGCACCTCATTCACGGATGTCCGCACGCAAGCCTTCGCGCCGGAAGCGATGCGCATCTTCGGACTGGATGGTCTTTTCGACGCGCTGCCGCCGATGGCGCATTCGGCTGACATAGTCGGCCACGTCACTGCTGAGGCCGCCGAAGTGACTGGCCTTCGCAAGGGGACACCCGTCGCGTGCGGACTGCATGACGTGACCGCCTCGGCCCTTGGCATGGGCGGCCATGAGGAGGGCATGCTCGCCATCGTCGCCGGGACCTATTCCATCAACGAAGTCGTCTCTTCGGAACCGCGCGTCGACCCGCGCTGGTTCTGCCGCAACGCCATCGACGCAGGCCGCTGGAACAATATGGCGATCTCGCCGGCCTCGACCGCAAACTATGACTGGTTTCTCGATACGTTTTGCCGCTCGGAGCAGGAAAAGGCATCGGTCGATGGTGGCTCGATCCATGAGTTGCTTGCAGCAGAGATCGACGTGGCGCTGAAGAAGCGGTCGACCATCCTGTTTCACCCCTATCTGTTCGGCTCCCCGTTTGGCGATTTCGCCAGCGGCAGCTTTGTCGGCCTGCACGGCTGGCACGATCGCGGCGATATGCTCAAGGCGGTTCTGGAGGGCATTGCTTTCAATCATCGCACCCATGTCGAAGCCTTGCGCGAGGGCTTTCCTATCAGCGAGATCCGCCTGACCGGCGGCGGTTCGCGCAATCCGGCTTTTGTCCAGATGTTTGCCGATGTGCTGAACGCCCCGGTCACCATCACCTCGACCGACGAGGCCGCGGCCTTTGGCGCTGCCCTTTGCGCGGGTGCCGCGGTCGGCATATTCGCGACGCCGCAACAAGGTGCCACGCAGGCCGGCATGACGGCGCGCCAATACGAGCCAGTGCCGGCCTCAAGTGCTGTGTTCAACGAGCGCTTTTCCCTCTATGGCCGCATAGCCGGTGCGCTCGAACCGCATTGGCCCGAGATCGAGAAGCTGGCGCGGCCAGACACTGGGGGAACCGCATGATCAAGGCCGACGAACGACGCGAAGAGATCGCCGACTATGTGATCAAGCTCGGCCAGGTGCGCATCGACGATCTGGTCGAGCATTTCGGCGTATCGCGCATGACCATCCACCGGCACATCGACCGGCTGGCCCAGCAGGGCGTATTGCGCAAGCTGCATGGTGCGGTGACGGTTCAGCCGTCCGGCCTCTACGAAAGCGCCTTCCGCTATCGGGTGACGGTCAATCGGGCTGAAAAGGATGCGCTGGCGCGGGCGGCACTGGATTATGTCGAAGCCGGCCAGGTGGTGATGCTGGACGATTCCTCGACGGCAAACGCCGTCGCCACGCTGCTGCTCGACGTCAAGCCGCTGACCGTCATCACCAATTCGGTGGCGACGGCGTCGCTGCTGACCAATGTCGACGACATCGACTTCATCTGTCTCGGCGGCCAGTACCACGTCACCTACAATGCCTATATCGGCATCGTCTGCGAGAACGCCGTGGCGCAATTGCGCGCCAATGTGCTGATCTGTTCGGCTTCGGCCATCACCGGAACCACCGCCTTCATCCAGGATCCCAATGTCGTGCGGGTCAAGCAGGCGATGATGGCCGCATCGGTCAAGCGCATCCTTCTGGTCGATCACGCAAAGTTCGACAGGATCGCGCTGCACGTCTTCGACGACCTGACCAGCTTCGACGTCGTGCTGGCGACCGAAGGCTTGGGCGATGCGCGGGCGCAAGCCCTCGAACGGGCCGGCGTCAAGCTGCGCATCGTCAAGACGAAAGCGCCATGAACCCAACGGAAGCAGCACGTACGGGAAACCCCGCAGGGCGTTTGGCTGCCATGGCCGGGACAGGCGAGGTCGACGTCGTCATTCTCGGCGCCGGCATCAACGGGGCGGGCCTGTTTCGCGATCTGTGCGCACAAGGCGTCAGCTGCCTGATCGTGGACAAGAGCGACTTCGGCGCGGGCACCAGTGCCGCGCCGTCGCGGCTCATTCATGGCGGTTTGAAATATCTCGAAACCGGCGAGTTCGGTCTGGTGGCGCAGTCGACGCTCGAACGCAATCTGCTTTTGAAGAACGCGCCGCATTATGTCAGTCCGCTGCCGACCGTCATCCCGATCTTCTCCTGGAGCAAGGGCATGCTGGCGGCGCTGCGAACGCTGTTCGGCTCGACCAGCGCACCGCGCAGCCGCGGCGCCATCCTGATCAAGATCGGCCTGATGATCTATGATTTCTATGGCTCGCGAAACCGGGTCATGCCGCGCCACCGCATGGTCGGGCGGCGCCAGGCGCTCAGCGGGATGCCGGCGCTCAACCCTTCGATCGTCGCCACCGGCACCTACTACGACGCCAAGATAAGCCACCCCGAAAGGCTGGTGCTCGAACTGATCCTCGATGGGCTGCAGGCGAACGCGGCCTCGGCCAGCGCGAATTACACGGCGCTGGTGGCCTCGTCCAATGGCGTACTGACATTCCAGCCGGAAAACGGCGCCGCCTTTTCGGTGCGGCCGAAGCTGGTGGTCAATGCCGCCGGTCCATGGATCGATCGTGTCAACGATCTGCTTGGCGCGCCCTCGAAGATGATCGGCGGCACCAAGGGCTCTCACATCCTGCTGAGGCACGACGAACTGGTCAAAAGCCTTGCCGGGCGCATGCTTTATTTCGAGGCCGACGACGGCCGTATCTGCCTCGTCTACGACTATCTCGGCTTGGCGCTGGTCGGCTCAACCGACATCAAGGCCGACAATCCCGACGAGGTGCGCTGCGAGCCTGACGAAGTCGAGTACCTGCTCGACAGCGTGCGAACGCTGCTGCCGGGCATGGCATTCGAGCGCGAGCAGATCGTCTACGTCTATAGCGGCATCAGGCCGCTGCCTTCCTCGGATGCATCGGTGCCCGGGCTGATCAGCCGCGATCACTCGTCACCGATCGCCGAGCCGGACCAGAACAGACCTTTCGCGGTTATCTCGCTGGTCGGCGGCAAATGGACAACGTTCCGTGGCTTTGCAGAGGAAGTCGCCGGCACCGTGCTCGGTCGCCTGCAGCGCAAGCGCGAGGTCTCAACGCAAGCCATGCCAATTGGCGGCGGCAGGGATTTTCCAGCCGATGCGGCGGCACGCGCAGACTGGCTGGCCCGGGCATGGTCGGAAACGGGCATCGCGGAACGGCGTCTCGATGAATTGCTGTCGCGCTACGGAACCAGAGCCCTGGAGATTGCCGGGCACGAACTGGACGATAAGGGCGATCTGCCGGATTCCGAAGGCTACAGAAAATCGGAAATCGACTACATCGTCCGCAGCGAGTTCGTGGAACATCTGACTGATATCGTCATGCGTCGCAGCACCCTGGCGATATCAGGTTCCCTGACAGGCCGGGACCTGCAGGAGATCGCGTCGATCGCCGGAAGGGCGTTGGGCTGGAGTGCTGGGCGCATTGCGCGGGAAGTCGAAGCCGCCGTTGTGGAGCTCAAGGGCCGCAACCTGATGCGGCTGGCCTGATCGCGTCATCGGGCAATGCCGATGGCTTTTCTCAAGGCAATCCTATCGGTTTGCCCATGGCTCCGTCGCATGTGCAACACACCGCAACACAGCCTGATTGGGATTTATGTGCCGCCGGGCATAAATGATTGAAAACAGACATTTAGTTTGAAGATCGGCAGCAAATACCGGTTGCTGTCTCGATGGCATTGAAGCGATATAACATCGATTGACGTTAAAATAACACATCATTATGATCACCCAATATGCAGACCTCCTAATAGGGCCACACAGAATTCCCCGTAGGCCAAATCCGGCGAGGGATTGACAGCGATGCAGGGATGTGAAAATTTTTGCACACAAAGATAATAATATCATCCTGGGGAGGAGATGGCTTGAAATCCGGCGGAACCGCTAACCGCGACCATGAATCCAGCCTCGCCACCCGCGCGGCCTGGCTTCACTATGCCGGCGGTCTCACACAGGCCCAGGTGGCCAAACGGCTCGGCTTGACCAGCCTCAAGGCGCATCGGCTCATCACCCGGGCCACTCAGGATGGCCTGGTCAGAGTGATTATCGACGGCGACGTCGGCGAATGCATCGACCTCGAGCAGCAGCTGATCGATGCTTATGGGCTCGATTACTGCGAGGTCGTTCCTGATCTCGATCAGGACGATCTGCCGCTGAAGGCGCTTGGCATCGCCGGCGCGCAGTTTCTGAAGCGCGAGATCGATCGCGGCGAGGACATGCTGATCGGCGTCGGCCATGGTCGTACCCTCGCGGCAAGCGTCGAGTATCTGACGCGCACCGCCGCCGCCCATATCCGTTTCGTCTCGCTGCTTGGCGGCGTGACGCGCAAATTCGCGGCCAACCCGCACGATGTCATGCATCGCCTGGCCGAGCGGACAGGCGCGCAGGCCTATGTGATGCCGGTGCCTTTCGTCGCCAACACTGCCGAGGACCGTGAGGTGCTGCTTGGCCAGCGCGGCATTAGCGATGTCTTCGCTCTCGCAAGCCGATCCGACCTGATGTTCGTCGGCATAGGAACCGCCATGCGGGAAGCCTCGCTGGTCGCTACCGGCATGATCGAACATTCCGAAATCGATGAGGTCAAACGCGACGGTGGCGTTGGCGAGCTGCTCGCCCACTTCTTCGATGACAAGGGACGCCCGGTGGAAACGGCGCTGTCGGAGAGAATTCTGGCGCTTCCGCGGGATCAGTTGAAAGGCCGCAGGATTGTCGCCGTCGCCGGTGGCAAGGTGAAAGTGCGCGCGATCAAAGCGGTGCTCGAGAGCCGTTATCTGAGCGGCCTGATCACCGATGAAAGCACTGCACGCGCTCTTGTCGAAAAGAACCAATCCAATGGTGCAAAGCGCCATGTGAACGGAGGATCGTCAAATGCGTGACAACGGCAGATCTGCCTTGCAGGTGGTTGCGTCATGAGTGCCAAGGCTGCCACCGCATCGACCCGGCAGGCCTCGGCCAGCTTGCGTCGGATACTGGCTGGCGTCGCGGTCGTTGTCCTGCTTGGCGCCATGGCGCTCGACACCAAGGTGGTCAGGATCGGCTCCGCCGGTGACGTCCGCAGCGCCGCCGTCTTCTCCGCCGCGGATTACGGCAAGTCGGAATTTCCCAAGGTGCAGGCCGATGTCGAGACCCGTGCCGCCGACGCCGTGACAGTGGCGACGGCGATCGCCAAGGACAGGGCGACGGCCGAGAAGGAATACGGCGTGCCCGCAGGTGTCGGGCCAGTCATTTCGGTCAAGTTCACCGGCGTTGTCGGCGAAGGAAAATCGGGCATCTACAAGGTCGCAGTCGACGGTTTGCCCGACACGTTGATGATCCGCGTGCAGACGGGACCGGCGATCAACGGCACCGAACTGCGCGACGCCACCGGCAAGATCACATTCGGCCAATTCACCAACCAGATAGAATACCAGGACGCCGGCTCGGCGCTGAACAACGAGATGAAGAAGGAAGTCCTGGCAAAGGTCGACACGAGCACCTTGGCCGGCAAGACCGTTTCGGTTGTCGGCGCGTTCAAGCTGGTCAATCCGAAGAGCTGGCTGGTCACTCCCGTGAGGCTGGACGTCAAATGAAACCGGCTGCGAATGGCGACGCCGTGCTTTCGGCGCGCAACATCGTCATGTCGTATGGCGGCGTCCATGCCCTCAGGGGCGTCAATTTCGACATCCATCGCGGCAAGGTCACGACGCTGTTCGGAGAAAATGGCGCCGGCAAGTCGACGCTGATGAAGATCCTGTCCGGCGTCGTCACGCCGACGTCGGGCGACATCGTGCTCGACGGCAATCTCGTCAGTTTTTCGTCGTCCTCGGACGCGCGCGATCGCGGCATCTCGATCATCCACCAGGAACTCAGCCTGGCGCCGAACCTCAGCGTACGCGACAACATCTTCATGGGCCGCGAACTGCGCACCAGGACCGGCCTCGATTTCGCCGAGGAATCGCGCCAGGCGCGCGCGCTGATGGCTGACCTCGAAGAGGACATCGATCCAATGACCCTGGTCGAGGATCTGCGCCTCGGGCAGCAGCAGATAGTCGAGATCGCGCGGGCGCTGTCGGTGGATTCACGTATCCTGATCATGGACGAACCGACCTCGGCGCTCAGCGCGACCGAGGTGGAGGTGCTGTTCAAGGTGATCCGCGATTTGACCAGCCGCGGCGTCTCCATCGTCTACATTTCACATCACCTCGAAGAAGCCCTGCAGATCACCGACTACGCCGTCGTCCTGCGCGACGGCGCGATCACGGCGACGGCCGAAGCCAGGGATATCGACCTCGAGTGGATCGTGCGCAACATGGTCGGCGAGAACTTCGATCTCGGTTCGCCACCGACCGGTCATGCGTTCGGCGACGTCGCCCTGTCGATCGAGGATGTCAGCGTCGTCGACACTTCGGGCTCCGGTTATTCCGTCGTCGATCATCTGTCGCTGGACGTCAAGGCGGGCGAGATCGTCTGCATCTATGGGCTGATGGGCGCCGGGCGCACGGAATTGCTGGAAGCGGTCGCCGGACGGGTGCCGATGGCGGGCGGCCGCGCGCTTCTGGAAGGCGAGGACGTCTCGGGACTGAGCATTGCCCAGCGCATCGCCAAGGGTCTGGTGTTGGTCCCCGAGGACCGCCAGCGTGACGGGCTGGTGCAGACCATGACCGTCGGCCGCAATCTCTCGCTTGCCAGCATCGAAGCGTTCGCAAAGGGGCTGTTTCTGTCCCGCACCAGGGAGCGTGGGCTGGTCGAGGATTCGATCCGCAAGGTGACCATCAAGACCGCCGGCGGCAACGCCATGATCGGATCGCTGTCGGGCGGCAATCAGCAGAAGGTCGTCATCGGCAAGATGCTGACGACCAACCCCAAGGTCATCCTTCTCGACGAGCCGAGCCGCGGGATCGATGTCGGCGCCAAGGCCGAGGTCTTCCGATTGCTCAGCGAACGCGCCGCGCAGGGCCTTGCGGTGATCTTCTCGACCTCGGAGGTCAACGAGTGCCTCAGCATCGCGCACCGCATCGTCGTCATGCGCCGGGGCAGGATTTCAGCGCAGTTCGGCGCCAACGCCACCAAAGAGCAGATCATGGCCGCCTCCGGCGAAGCCGTGGTCGCCTGATCACCAGGAATTTCGGAGCCCAGACCATGACCGATGTCAGCCAGGCCAGAAAACAATCCAGTCCAAGCGCGGGCGGCGAAGGCTTTGATCTCGCCAAGCTGCTGCTCGAGGGACGCGCTTTCTTTGCCCTGATCGTGATCATCGTCGTCTTCTCGTTCCTGTCGCCCTACTACCTCTCGGTGGCGAATTTCCTGACCATGGCCTCGCATGTCGCCATCTTCGGAATTCTCGCAGTCGGCATGCTGCTCGTCATCCTCAATGGCGGCATCGACCTGTCGGTGGGATCGACGCTCGGGCTTGCCGGCGTCGTTGCCGGTTTCCTGATGCAGGGCGTGACGCTGACCTGGCTGGGCGTCGTTCTCTATCCGCCGGTCTGGGTGGTCGCCGTGCTTGCCTGCATGCTGGGCGCCGTCGTCGGGCTGATCAACGGCGTGCTCATCGCGCGCTTCAAGGTTCCGGCCTTCGTCGCGACGCTGGGCGTCATGTACATGGCGCGCGGCCTGGCGCTGCTGATGACCAGTGGCCTGACCTACAATAATCTCGGTGGCAAACCGGAGCTGGGAAACACCGGCTTCGATGCGCTTGGCTTCAACCGCCTGTTCGGCGTGCCGACCGGCGTGGTGGTTCTCGCAGTCATCGCGCTCATCGGCAGCATCGTCTTGAACCGCACCGCCTTCGGGCGCTGGCTCTATGCCTCGGGCGGCAATGAACGCGCGGCCGAACTGTCCGGCGTTCCGGTCAAGACGGTGCAGATTTCCGTCTATGTGCTGTCAGGCATCTGCGCCGCCATTGCCGGCCTGATCCTGTCCTCGCAGCTGACATCGGCAGGACCGACCGCAGGCACCACCTACGAACTGACGGCCATCGCGGCCGTCGTCATCGGCGGCGCGGCACTGACCGGCGGGCGCGGCAACATCCGCGGAACCCTGCTCGGGGCCTTCGTCATCGGCTTCCTGTCCGACGGTCTGGTGATCATCGGCATCTCATCCTACTGGCAGACAGTGTTCACGGGCGCGGTCATCGTGCTCGCCGTGCTGCTCAATGCCGTTCAGTATCGCCGCCGCAGCAAGCTCCCAAGCGCGACAGGTGGCCAACCGACTTCTCAGAAACGGGGGAAGGCCGAAGCGGCCAATCCTGCCCAAGGGAAGACTGCCAGGTGACTGGCAGCAACACCGCGTAATCATTGGAGGAATGTACATGAAAACCATGCTGAAAAGTCTGCTTGCGGCCGCGATGGTCGTCGGGTTCACGGCCGCCGCTTCTGCCGCGGGCCTGATCTCGATCATCGTCAACGATCCGGCCAACCCCTACTGGCTCACCGAGGGCAACGTCGCCAAGGCCGAGGCCGAGAAGCTCGGCTACACGGCCAATGTCGGGGCCCACAAGGGCGACACCAACACGGAAAGCAACCTGATCGACACCGCCATCACCAACAAGTCGGTGGCCATCATTCTCGACCCGGCCAACGCTGACGGCTCTGTCGGCGCGGTGAAGAAGGCGATTGCCGCCAACATCCCGGTTTTCCTCGTCAATGCCGAGATCAACCAGGAAGGCCTCGCCAAGGGGCAGCTCGTCTCCAACAACGCGCAGGGTGCAGCTCTCGGTGCCCAGCAGTGGGTGCAGGCAGTCGGCGAAAAGGGCAAATATGTCGAACTGCTCGGCGCCCCGTCGGACAACAACGCCGCGACGCGCTCGAACGGCTACGCGACTGTGCTGAGCCAGTATCCAGATCTCGAAAAGGCCGCTTCGCAGGTCGCCAACTGGGATCGTACCCAGGGCCACGACAAGATGCAGAGCATGCTGCAGGCCAATCCCGATATCATCGCCGTGATCAGCGGCAATGACGAAATGGCTCTTGGCGCGGTTGCGGCGCTGAAGGAAGCCGGCAAGCTGGCTGGTATCAAGGTCGGCGGCTTCGACGGCTCCCCGGATGCGGTTGCGGCGATCAAGTCCGGCGAACTGCAGTACACTGTGCTGCAGCCGGTTGCCATCTTCTCGGCCAAGGCCGTGCAACAGGCGGACTCGTTCATCAAGACGGGCGCCACTGGCGCGGCGACCGAGAAGCAGCTGTTCGATTGCCTACTCATCACCAAGGACAATGTCGACAAGTACACTGCACCCTTCGTGCTGTCGGAGTGAACCTGAACAGGGGGTGTCCTTGAGGACACTCCCTGCCTCTTCTGCGAGACTGCCCTCGTGAACTGCCTTCTTAACCAACCGGAATTTGCGGCATGAAAGACCTGCTGATCGGCATCGACGCGGGAACGTCGGTGATCAAATCGGTCGCTTTCGATCTGTCCGGGCGGCAGCTCGCCATGACGTCGGTACCCAACAGCTTCGTCACACTGGAAGGCGGCGGTGCCGAGCAGGACCTTGAGCAGACCTGGCGCGACATGGCGCAGACCGTTCGCGATCTCGCGGCCAAGATCCCCGACCTCGCGCAACGAGCCGCGGCGGTTGCGATCACCGGGCAGGGCGACGGAACCTGGCTGATCGATGGCGACGGCTTGCCTGTCTCGCGCGCATGGCTGTGGCTCGACGCGCGCGCCGGACATCTGGTGGACGAGATGCGTGCCGATCCCCGGGATCGCAGGCGGTTCGAGCTGACCGGCACGGGGCTGAATTCCTGCCAGCAGGGCGCCCAGTTAGCCTTCATGAAAAAGAACAATCCGGAGATGCTGGAGCGGGCGGCGACCGCACTGCATTGCAAGGATTGGCTCCACTTCAAGATGACAGGCGAACGCGCCACCGATCCTTCGGAAGGAACATTCACCTTTGGCGATTTTCGGTCGCGCAGCTATTCCGACGAGGTCCTCGACATCCTGGATCTGACGACGCATCGCCGCCTGTTGCCGCCCATGCTCGAAGGCACCACCGACCATCATGCGCTGTCGCGATCGGCGGCAGCAGAGACCGGCCTGCTCGCAGGCACGCCGGTGGTGCTGGGTTACGTGGATATGGTCATGACGGCTCTCGGAGCCGGCCTCTATGATCCCTCAGGCAATGTCGGCTGCACGGTGATCGGCTCGACCGGCATCCACACGCGCTTCGCAGCCGCTCCCGGCGATGTCGTGCTGAACGATGATGGCTCCGGCTACACCATCGCCATGCCTATTCCAGGCGGCTTCGCGCAATTGCAGTCCAACATGGCGGCGACGCTCAACATCGACTGGCTGCTTGGCCTTGCGCGCGATGTGCTTGCAACGGGTGGTGGAAACCCTTCTCATGATGAGTTGCTAAAGGCACTCGATGTCTGGGTGGAAGCATCCGAGCCGGGATCGCTGATTTACCAGCCTTACATATCGTTGGCAGGTGAAAGAGGGCCATTCGTCGACCCCGATGCGCGCGCGGGATTCATCGGCCTTTCGGTCAAGCACGGCTTTGGCGATCTGGCGCGCGCCGTCCTCGAGGGGTTGGCTTTCGCGGCTCGCGATTGCTACCAGGCGATGGGTCCCGTGCCGGGCGAGATTCGCCTGTCGGGCGGCGCCGCGCGCAGCCCGTCCCTACGTCGCATCATCGCAGCGGCGACACGGGCGCAAGTCCGAACGAGCAGCCGCCAGGAAGCCGGCGCTGCAGGTGCCGCGATGATGGCCGCGGTCGGGCTGGGCGTCTATGACTCGATGGAAGATTGCGCCGCCGAGTGGGTGACGCCGCTTCTCGGCGACTGCGATGCCTATGACGAGGCGCTTTCGCAAACCTACGATGCGCTCTTCCCTTCCTTTGTTGCGGCGCATCGGGCGCTTCGGCCGGTGTGGAAGGGCATGGCGCACCGCACAGGAGCAAGATCTTGAGCAATACAACAGATGTCGTCGATCTCTTCGTGATCGGCGGCGGCGTCAATGGGGCCGGCATAGCGCGTGACGCGGCAGGGCGCGGGCTGTCCGTTATCCTGTGCGAAAAGGACGATCTCGCCCAAGGCACCAGCTCGCGCTCCGGCAAGCTGGTGCATGGCGGTCTGCGCTATCTGGAATATTATGAATTCCGGCTGGTTCGCGAAGCGCTGATCGAACGCGAGGTTCTACTCGAGGCGGCGCCGCACATCATCTGGCCGATGCGCTTCGTTCTTCCGCACAGCCCGCAAGACAGGCCGGCATGGCTGGTCCGGCTCGGACTGTTTCTCTACGACCACCTTGGCGGCCGCAAGCGGCTGCCGGGAACCAGGACACTTGATCTGAGAACGTCGCCGGAAGGCGCGCCGATCAAGAACGAATTCAAGCGCGGCTTCGAATATTCCGACTGCTGGGTCGACGATGCGCGGCTGGTGTTGCTCAACGCTCTGGACGCCAGGCAGCGCGGCGCGACGGTTTTGACTCGTACTGCATGCATTGCGGCACGACGCGAAAATGGCCTGTGGTCGATTGATATGCAGGATGGCCGCACGGGTGCGATCACGAAAGTCCGGGCGCGCGCACTGATCAATGCGGCAGGGCCATGGGTCAACGACATTGTCAGCCGCGTCGCTGGGCAGAATTCCACCCGCAATGTTCGCCTTGTGAAGGGCAGCCACATCGTCGTGCCCAAATTCTGGGAGGGACGGCAGGCCTATCTGATCCAGAACAACGACAAGCGGGTGATCTTCGTCAACCCCTACGAGAACGATCTGGCGCTGATCGGCACCACCGACATTCCCTACGAAGGCAGGCCCGAGGAAGTGGCAGCCGAGGCAAGCGAAGTCGATTACCTGATCAAGGTGGTCAATCGCTATTTCAAGCGGCAGCTGACGCCTCAGGACGTGGTCTACAGCTTCTCCGGCGTGCGTCCGCTCTATGACGACAATGCCGATAATCCAAGCGCGGTGACGCGCGACTATATTTTCGAACTCGACGCTTCCAACGGCAACGCGCCGCTGCTTTCGGTGTTCGGCGGCAAGATCACCACCTTCCGCAAGCTGTCCGAACATGCGCTGGAAAAGATCCAGCCGTTCTTTCCGACCATGAAGAAAGCCTGGACGGCCAAAATTCCCTTGCCGGGGGGCGACATTCCCAATGCTGACTTCGAGCAGTTCCTGAGTGATCTGCATTCCGAGTTTTCATGGCTCAGTCCGTCGCTGGTGAAGCACTACGCTCGAACCTATGGCACCCGCGCCAGGCAATTGCTGGCCGGCGTGCATAACGAAGCGGATCTCGGCCACCGCTTCGGACCCGATTTTTATGAACGGGAGGCGAAGTTCCTTGTCGAGACCGAATGGGCCGGCACATCAGTCGATATACTGGAGCGCCGCACCAAACATGGCCTGCATATCAATGCGGCTGAGCGCAAGACATTTGAAGACTGGTTCTCCAACATCATGGCGACGACGGACTGATGGCCTTCACGCTTTCCCTCAACACCAATCCCCTGGTCAACCGCTTCGCCGATCCAGATGATCTGATCGACGCGATCGCCTACGGCATTGGCATCCGGGACGTGCAACTGACGCACGAATTCGTCAATCCGGGCTGGCCGGCGGCGACGATTGCCAAATTCCTTCGCCTGTTCAACAGCGCATTGGCGAGGACCGGCGTGCGGATCACCTCGGGCATGACCGGACCCTATGGCAGGCTCAACCATTTCGGCCACCCGGATGCGGATGTCCGGCGCCACTATATCGACTGGTTCAAGACCTTTGCCGACATTTCCGCCGAACTCGGCGCGTCGGGCATGGGCACGCAGTTCGCCATCTTCACCTACAAGGACTTTAACGATCCGCAACGGCGGGCAGTGCTGCTCGACATCGCGCTCGAATGCTGGCGCGAGGTGGCCGAACACGCCAAGGCGGCGGGCCTGACCTATCTGTTCTGGGAGCCGATGTCGGTCGGCCGCGAGTTCGGCCACACGATCGAAAGCTGCGTCACGCTGCAGAGCGCCATCGATGCGGCGAAGCTGCCCATTCCGATGAAGATGATGGTCGATATCGACCATGGCGATGTGACCTCGCCCAACCCTGCCGACACCGATCCCTATGCCTGGGCGAAAGCGTTTCCATTGCAATCGCCGATCATCCACATCAAGCAGTCTTCCATGAACAAGGGCGGCCACTGGCCGTTCACGGCCGCCTACAACAAGGATGGCCGCATAGTGCCGCAAAAGCTGCTGGATGCCGTTCGGCAGGGCGGTGGCACCGACAATGAAATTTGCCTTGAACTTTCCTTCAGGGAGAGGGAACCGGTCGACCGTCAGGTTATCGAGATGATCCGCGAGTCGGTGGATTTCTGGGCGCCTTACATCGACAGTGGCCGCGACAGCCTCAAGCCTCGAGTCTGAGTGAAATACCGGCTCGACGCCGGCACTGGTGGCTAGGAAAACACGCGTTGAAGGAGAAAAGAATGACCCCATATTGGGTCGGCACGAGCTGGAAGATGAACAAGACGCTGTCGGAGGCGTTGCAGTTCGCCGATGCGCTGACGGCTTTCGTGCCCGGTTTCGATCAGGCGATACAGCCTTTCGTCATCCCGCCGTTTACCGCCGCGCGCCAGGTCAAGGCCGCGCTGGCCAAGACACGCGTGAAGGTCGGTGCCCAGAACATGCATTGGGCCGACGCCGGCGCCTGGACTGGAGAGGTTTCGCCGGTGATGTTGAAGGATTGTGGGCTCGACCTGATCGAACTGGGCCACAGCGAGCGCCGAGAGCATTTCGGTGAAACGGATGCGACAGTGGGACTGAAAACCGCGGCTGCGGTCCGGCACGGTTTCGTGCCGCTGATCTGCGTCGGCGAGACGCTGGCCGAGCGAGAATCCGGCCGCGCCGATGAGGTTTTGACCGCGCAGGTTCTTGGTGCGCTGCAAGGCCTTGAGGGCGATGCACCGTCAGCAGAAATCCTCTTTGCCTACGAGCCGGTCTGGGCGATCGGCGAAAAGGGCATTCCCGCCAGCGCCGACTATGCCGACAGGCAGCAGGCGCTGATCAAGAAAATTGCCGCCGACCGGTTGCCGATTGCCCCGCCTGTGCTTTACGGCGGCAGCGTCAATCCCGGCAACGCGGCCGAACTGATCGGCCAGCCGCATATCGACGGCCTGTTCATCGGCCGCTCCGCGTGGCAAGCGGAAGGCTATATCGACATTCTGAAAAAGGCGTCGGCCGCCATAGCTGACCGCTAAAGACCAAAGCAAAGGAGTTCATCACCATGAAGATCGCACTCGGAGCCGATAGCGCCGGCAAGCCGCTGCTCGATGTCATCGCCAAGCACCTCGCCGGCAAGCCGGAACTGCAGGTCGTTGATCTCAGCCAGGCTGGGTTCTACGCCGATATCGCCGCCGCGGTCGGCCACGAAGTTCTCGACGGCAAGTACGACCGGGCCATCCTGTTTTGCGGCACGGGCATCGGCGTCAGCATATCCGCCAACAAGGTGCCGGGCATTCGTGCCGCATTGACCCACGACACCTATTCCGCCGAGCGCGCCGCCAAGTCCAATAACGCCCAGATCATCACCATGGGCGCCCGCGTCATCGGTCCGGAACTGGCGAAATCGATCGCCGACGCATGGCTGGCCTCGGAATTCGATCCGAACGGCCCCTCCGCCGCAAACGTACAGGCCGTCGACAAGCTCGACGCCAAGCGCTGACGTGAGGGACCTGCTGAGTTAACTGGTCAAGGCGACCCGCATCGCCTCGATCACAGTCACGGCGGACGCGGCGCCTGGGTCCATATGCCCAAGCGAGCGCTCGCCGAGGCGGGAGGCCCGGCCCTTGGTGGCGATCATCGCCTTGGTCGCTTCCGCGCCTGCCTTTGCCGCCTGCGCGGCAGCCTCGAGACTGGCCGCCAGACCCTTGCCGGAAGCCAGCGCTTCGCCCGCCGCTTGCGCTGCTGGCGCCCATGCGTCGATCATCGTCTTTTCGCCAGGTTCAGCCTTGCCGCGATCCTGAATGCCCTTGGCCATGGCCTGGAACAGCGCGACCGTTTCCGCGTCGTCAAGCGTCGTCTTGCCCTTCACGGCTGCCGCGCCACGCATCAACGCAGTCGCATAGAGCGGACCCGAGGAGGCGCCGACCGCGTTCAGGAACGACTTTGCCGCCGTATTGAGCAAGGCAGTCGGGTCAGCGGCCGCCGTGTCGAGCGCGGCTACCGCATCGCGTGCCGCGGAAAACCCAAGCTCCATCGCGATGCCGTGGTCGGCGTCGCCGATAACCCCGTCAAGCGCGCACAGCCTGTCCCTGTCGGCTGACATGGCGTTTGCGATCGCCGCGAACATCGCAACAAGGCGGGCAGTGTCGATTGTCATGTCTTTGTCCTTGCCGCAGAGAAGGTTAGCCGGCGCGAAACATGGCGCAGTCACACGGGTGGTCCAGCATCGTCTGCAACTCGCCGTCAAGCCGATGCAGAGTGATCGAGGCCCCCGCCATTTCGAGCGAGGTGCAGTAGTTGCCGACCCAGCTTGCGTGGATGGACACACCGATCTCGTCGAGCCTCTGCTTCACGCGCCGGTTCATGATGTAGAGTTCCATCAGCGGCGTCGAGCCGAGCGAGTTGACGAGCACCGCGACCTTGTCGCCGCGCGCCGGCGCCATCTCGCCGAGGATCCTGTCCAGCATCTCGTCGGTGATCTCGTCGGCTGTTTTCAATTTTTCGCGCGCGATGCCGGGTTCGCCGTGAATGCCCATGCCGATCTCCATCTCGTCCGGCTCGATCTCGAAATTCGGCCGGCGGGTCTGCGGCAGCGAACAGGGCGACAGCGCCACGCCCATGGTGAAAGTGTGGTCGTTGGCCTTGCCGGCGATGCGCTCGCATTCGTCGAAGGACAGCATCCGGTCGCAGGCGGCGCCGGCCGCCTTGAAGATGAAGAAATTCCCGGCGACGCCGCGCCTCTTGTGCCGCTGGTCACGCGGTGCCGAAGCAACGTCGTCGGTGCTCAGCACGGTACGCACCTCGATGTCGTCCATGGCCGCCATCTCGGCGGCCATGTCGAAATTCATCACGTCGCCGGCATAGTTGCCGTACATGAACAGCACGCCGGCGCCGCTGCTGACTGCCTTGGCACATTCGAGGATCGGGTCCGGCGGCGGCGAGGCAAAGACATTGCCGATGGCCGCCGCGTCGGCCAATCCTTTGCCGACGAAGCCGAGGAAGCTCGGCTCATGGCCCGAGCCGCCGCCAATCACGAGACCCACCTTGCCTTGGCGCGGTCCGTCGCGGGCGATGATCGAGCGTGGACTGCCATCCACGCTTTTGAGATGGCGAGGATGTGCGGCGAGAATGCCTTCCAGCATCTCGTCGACGGCGCGATTGCCGTCATTGATGATCTTCTTGGTCTGCACCGGCATCCTCCCGATTTCGGCATTTTCGCAGATAATACCGGGTGTTATCGGGATTTCTACCCGGCAAGGAGTATTTCACGCCTAGAGGTGTTCCCGCCGGCCAGCACCTGGACGCAGTATTGGCTCAATCGCCGAGGCCATCGCGGATGGCTGAGAAATAGCGATCGGTTCCGACCTGGCCACCCTTGAGCGCAACCTCCAGTCCGTCGATCGCCTTGACGCGCGAATGGGCAACGCAGAGCGGCGAACCCGGTGAAGCGGGCAGCGGCATTCGGATTGTCAGGGCATCGACACCCATCTCGCCAAGTGCATGGCTCGACGTGTCGCCGCCGGCAATGACCACGCGCCGCAGGCTCTGTTCGATGGTAAGGCTGCGAAGAATTTCTCCAAGACTGCGACCAAGCTTGTGGCGCGCGCCTTCCTGCCGGTCGATTTCTGCGCCCCTTTCGGCGGCGGGACCAAGCGCGGTATAGAGGATGATGCTGCGCCCGGCTTGCAGACTGGCTCTGCCGCTTGCCGTAGCGCGCGCGATCGCCAGCTGTGACGCCTCGGAAACCAGTTCGACCGGATCGACCTCGATGCCGTCGAAACCGTCGGTCAGGGAATGCCGGATCTGTCGTTCGGTGGTCGGGGAGCAACTGCCCGACACGACGGCTATCCGCTCGGCTGCCCCCGGCGGCGTGAAACCCTGCCCAGCGCTGGCGATGCCATTCGACACCCATTCGGCCAGCAACGCATACTCGACCCCGGACGAGCCGACGACAAAAGAACCGCCGGGCTTGCGAACGCGCCAGATCTCTTTGCCAGCCAGGGCCTGGGTCTCCCGGCTGTCGACATCGACAAGCACGATGGCGGTGCCGTTTGCGGTCAGGCGATCGAATGCCGCCGACCGCGACGCAGACTGTAGCGTCGCAAGGTCGATCAGCCCGGAACTCAGCTCCGTCTGCCGCGACAGATGGATCAGCAGATCGGACTCATCCATCGGCGTCGTCGGGTGACGGCTCATCACGGGATGGCGATCGATGCGGAAATATTGATCGCGATAGGCGGCGAACAGATGGCCGAAGGCGGTGTAGCGCCGGAGCTGCGGCGCGCCGACTACCAGCGGCACACTGGCCTGCGCGAACACCGAGCGGCCGATCTCGATGGCCCGGCCGATGCTGCCGATCGTCGGGCTGGAATCAAAAGTCGAGCAGACCTTGTAGTGGCAGATCGCGGCATTGAGCGTCTTTAGCCAGGCGAAAGCCTCGCGCAGATGCGTGTCCATCCATCGCGGCGTCTCGCTGCGACTGGTGCCGGCCAGTCCGATCGCCCGGCAATGGGCGAAGCGCGACAGCAAGGTCTCGTCCGGCTGGCGCATGAACAGCACGGTCGGCACGCCGCCGAGCTCGAGCGCCTCCATGACATCGGTCGAGCCGGTCAGGTCGTCGCCATAATAGCTGAGAAGCAGGTCCTGCATGGCTTCAGGCCGCCTTGCCGTCGCCGAATTTTTCGATCGACCGCGCCAGTTCGGGATGGCTCAAGGCGAAGTCCGCCAGCGGAATGCCGTCGACCGCCGCCTGCCAGGCTTGCTGCACGGCCCGCACGCCGGCGCCCGGCCCGTCCGGATGGCTGACAATACCGCCGCCGCAGAGATAGAGAAGATCGACCGTCCGTCCCGTCCGCGCATACGTCTCGGGCGCCTGACCGCCCCACTGGCCGGAGCCCGCCACCGGCAAGGCGCAGTCCTCGGGTGAAAAGATCGGTGTTGTCACGGCCTTGAACGACTCGACGAAAGAGTCATCCGGTTCCCAGTATTTCGAGGCGATGCCGTTGATCTGGAACTGGTCGACGCCGAGCAGCCGCCAGAACTGCTGCCAGACCTTGAAATCCATGCCGAGGCCAGGGTGACGGGTGAGGATGTCCCAGCCATTGCGATGGGCGTGTAGCACCAGGCTGGAGCGTTTTCTCAGGAAGGCCATGCCACCGAAGCCGATCGAATTGATGTTGACAACAGCGCAATTGCCGCCGGCCTTCACAACCAGATCATGATTGCGCATCATCTCGTCCGGGTCGGCATGCGAGATGCCGAAGGCATACATCACTTTCTTGCCGGTCTTCTGCTCGTGATCGAGGATGAGCGGCATGATCGCCTTCACCCGTTCCGACAGCGGCGAATAGGCCGGGCTCATCAGCTTCTCATCGTCCTTGATGAAGTCGACGCCGGCGGCGATCAATTCCGCCACCATCGCCGCTGTCTCGTGCGGCCGCAGCCCGAGCGCCGGCTTGACGATCGTGCCGATGATTGGCCGGTCTGCGACGCCGGTAAGTCGGCGGCTGCCGGCAACACCGAACTGTGGGCCAGGATGCGCGCCACGAAAATCCTCCGGCAGCTTCATGTCGACGACGCGAATTCCGGTGAGGTCCCTGATCGAATAGGTGCCGCCGATGGCAATCGTCATCAGCGCCGAGAGGTCGGCGCCGATGGCATCGAACGGAAAGGCGATATCGACATCGGCGCGCCTGAACGGCCCCTCGCCGGCGTCGGGAAGGGACGGCCGTTCGGCATCGGGCAGAGGCCGGATCGCCAGCACGCGCGCCGCCACCCGGGCCTTCAACTCCTCGGTCTCGCCAGGCAGCGCCACGAAGGTGCCGGTCGACTGGTCGCTGGCGATCTTGGCGGCCAGCGCTTCGATGCTGCCGGGCGTTTCGATGCGATAGGTGAGGGTGATCATGGTCTGTTGTCTGAGGCCGAGCATTCGAAAAAGGTTCACCAGTGTGCGAAATCTGGTATAATGAGTACATAAGTATTGCAAGACATATCCGGAAGCCTTGGCGGATCAACAGACGGCAATTTCCGGGAATTGTGGCGGCAGTGTTAAATATGGCCGGCTCAAGGGAGTGATTCGCGACGATGAACCGTTCGGAACCGATTGTCCGGCGCAAGCTTTCCGATGAGGTCTTCTTGCGGCTGAAGCGCCTGATCACCAGCGGCGAACTGATGCCGGGCGACGACATGCCATCGGAGCGAGAGCTGATGGAGCGCTTCGAGGTTGGCAGGCCGGCGATCCGCGAGGCCATGCAGGCGTTGAGCAATATGGGCCTGGTCGCGATCTCGCATGGCGAGCGCGCCAAGGTGCTTCAGTTGACAGCCAAGTCGATCATCAAGCAGGTCGATGGCGCCGCCAAGATCATCCTGTCGTCATCGAAGGACACGCTTGAGCATCTGAAGAGCGCGCGCATCTTCTTCGAGCGCGGCATGGTCAGGGAAGCCGCCGAAAAGGCCACCGCTGAGGACGTGCAGCGGCTGCGGGCCATCATTACCGAACAGCGCGGCTTTCGCGGTGATTCCGAAGCCTTCATTTCCGCCGACATGAAGTTCCATACCCAGATCGCCGCGATTTCCGGCAATCCGATCTATGTCGCCGTAAGCGAGGCGATGCTCGGGTGGTTGAAGGAATACCACACCGAAATGCTGATCTGGACCGGCAAGGAAAACTTCACGCTGACCGAGCACGAAGAGATCATCGGCCGCATCGAGAAGAAGGATGCCGACGGCGCCGAGAAGGCGATGATCAAGCACCTTGAGCGCTCGCGCGCGCTCTATGTGATGAACTCCGAAAAGTAACTTCAGCCGATCCGGACGATCGCGTAAGGGGTCATCACGAGGTGGCCTCGGCCAAAAGCTGAAATGTCGACCGGCACGTCGTCCGCCGTCAGGTTCGCCAGCCACACGATTGTCTTGCCTGAAGTGGAGCGTCCAGCCAGAGCCAGCACCCTGGTCTCATCGCTCGTCCTTGCCGCCACATGCGCAAGGCCAGCCATCTCGCAAAGGCCCTTGATAGCCCTGAAGATGGGCCGGGGTGATCCTTCCGCGACGGGTTCTCCGGATGATGCCAGCACGCCGAACGGCCCGGTGAAGCTGGAAAGCGTCAGCATCTCCAGCCCGGCCGGTGCGACACGCGCTGCATATCCGATCGTCCACGCAGCGGCGAAAAGGCCGGCATGCCGCGGGTCGCGATCAGCCATCGCGATGCGCTGTCCCTGCGGATTGGGCTTGGTCGCGCCGCCATAGGGGTTTTGGCGCATGGCAATCGTCGACGGACCGATCCGGTAGGGTTTTGTCCCGAAGATCGCTCGTGCCGATTGGGTGACGAAAGGCAGCGCCTCCAGCGATTGCATGATGCTGAGATCGTCGGCGGCATGCACGATCGGGCAGGTGCAATGGGTAATGAAATCGAGCTGGTCCGCCGGTACGCGCTTCCGGTTGAGCTCGGTGAAATAACTGAACATGCCGCCGCCGAGTCGGATATCGGGAAAGGCGCGCCGCGCCGCGGCATAGACCGTTTCGAGTGGCGGGCAGGGCGGCCACGCACTGCCCGGCGGCGTCGACTGCCGGTCGACCGAAGGCGACACCGCAATGGCCGAGAGGCTCAGCCCGGCCTGGCGCACCAGGTCGGCGACGCCTGACAGTTCGGTATCGAGGTCGCCAGTGCAGGTAACGACGCATTCGAGGGTCGTTTCAGCTGGGTAAGCAATTGCGAGCCGCGCGAAAGCGCGCAAGGCGTCGAGCCCGTGGCCGCGCGTCGGATCGTAGTGAAACAGCAACTGTTGGGGGCCGAGTGTCGTCAGCGCGGAGAGATTCGCCAGCGCCGTCTCGACATCCTCGGATAGATGACCACGCCGATATCGGGCAGCCTCGGTCCGGCTTCGCCGAGTTCGACGCGGACCGGTTCGTTGGCCACGGCGGCAGCCGGCGCTGTGCCTTCACCGGTGATGCGCAGGCTGATCGTCTGGCGCAGGGGTTGGCCGGCAGGCAGTACATAGGGCCAAGGCAGCGCCAGCGGCCGCACATAGGTCTTGTAGGATGCGTCCGACCAGTTACGCTGGTCCTCCATTTCGAAAGTATCGCCATCCATCCGGCATTCGGCGGTGACACCAGGCCGAACCTGATGGGTGATGGCGCGCAAATCCTTGAAAGGCTGCCAGGGGTCGATCAGTTCGGGAAGCTTTGTCGCCACCACGTGGCCGTCCGTGTGCTCGACCGTGACCTGGCTGCCGGCCAGCCCGGCGATCGGGTGCAGGATGCAGAAGCCGCAGCGATTGGTCTCGAAATCGCTCTCGGGTAGGGCGCTCACATCGAACGTCAGGCGACCCTCGGCGGAACCTTCGATCGTGGCGCGGAAGCGGAGCCGGCTTCCGTCCGGCCCGGTGCAACTTGCCGAATAGCCGACCGAGAAACTGTTTGCGTCTTGGTCAATGGCAAGGTCCGTCAGCACTGGCTCATAGGTGCCCCAGTCGCGATCCCTGACGATGTAGGCGATGGCGCGCAGCAATTCGGTGCCGCCATGGCGGATGGTGCGCAGATTGCCGTTGACGAAGTCGGCGGTGAGCGCGCCTGCGCTCAGCCTGACCGGCTCGGCTTCTACCGCACGCGTGCCATAGAGCAGGAAGGCGTCGGTGGTCATTTCAGCAAGGCGTCGAGCTGCACCGGTTGGCGGCTCGCGGCACCGGCATAGGCGGCCTCGACCAGCGCAAACGTTTTGAGATTGTCGGCGCCCGAGGTCGCCGGTTCGATCCCCTTTGCCAGGCAGTCTACCCAGTGCTGCTGGATGGCAACGACGCTTTCCTGGATGTTGTGCCAGGGCCGCGACGCCCACGGTAGCAGCGGCGGCGAAACGTCGGTGACGGCCGTGCCGCTCTTGCCGGCGACGGTGAGCCGGTATCCCTGCGCCAGCCGGATCGTGCCGTCGCTGCCGTCGATCTCGACCAGCGTTTCGGGAAACGGCTCGGTGGCGAGCTTCGTCGCGTAGCTGCAATCGACCACAGATGTCGCGCCGCTCACGTGATCCATCAGCACGGTCGCGACGTCCTCACCAGCGATCGCTTGGTTGATGCGAGCCGTTCGTGTCGTGATCGTCGAGACGTCGCCGAGCAGAAAACGGGCGATATCGAGGATATGGATGCCGAGGTCCTCGATGATGAAGCGCTTTCCCGTCGCCAGATAAGGCTGGCCGGAAAACACGTCATAGGCGGAGCGGAAGGAAATGCGCCCGAAGAAAGGCGTGCCGATCTCGCCGCTGTCGAGCACGGCGCGTACCGCCTGGATCGGCGACTGCCAGCGAAAATTCTCATGCACCATCAGCGGCACGCCTGCGTCGGTGCAAGCCCTCACCATCGCCTTGGCGTCGGCGAGCGTCGGCGCGAACGGCTTTTGGCAGATCGCCGGAACGCGGTGGGCGGCCGCCATCTCGACAAGGGGACGATGGCTGGGCGCGGTGGTGGCGATATCGACGAAGTCGAACGTCTCGCCTTCGAACAGAGAGGTCGCGTCGGTATAGCGTTTCGCAATGCCGAACTGGTCGCCGACGATCCTGAGCCGTTCCGGATCGCGGTCGCAGATGGCGACGATCGAGGCGCCCGCTATGTCGCGCCAGGCATGCATCTGGTTGACGGCAAAGAAGCCGCAGCCGATCAGCGCTCCCCGCAGCTCCGCCATGATCAGCCCGCCTTTGCCATTTGCATCAGCGTTACGCGGCTCTGCAGACGCCGCTGCGCCTGGTCGACGACGACGGCGACGATGATGACGAGGCCCTTGATCACCATTTGCCAGAACGAACTCACACCCATCATCACCAATCCGTCCGAAAGAATGCCGATGACGAACGCGCCGACGATGGTGCCGCCGATCGTGCCGCGGCCGCCCGACATCGAGGTGCCGCCGAGCACCGCCGCCGCAATGGCGTTGAGCTCGAAACTTTCGCCTGTCGCGGGATGCGAGGCCATCAGCTCGGACGAGATGATCAGGCCGACGATCGCCGCGCAGAAACCTGAGAACATATAGACGAACATCTTCACCATGTTGACACGGACGCCCGAAATCCGCGACGCGCGTTCATTGCCGCCGACGGCAAAGATGTGGCGCCCGAGCGGTGTGTACTTGGCGAGATAGGCGGCCCCCAGTGCAACGACGATCAGGATCCAGATCGCCACCGGCAGGCCAAGCAGCCGGCCGGCGCCGAGAAAACCGAAACCGGTGGTTCCAAGCTCCGGCTTGCCGACGAGATTCGGGAAGGTGCGGCCGTCCGACGACAGCAGTGCCAGGCCGCGCGCGACATAGAGGACGCCCAGCGTGGCGATGAACGGCGCGACATTCAGCTTGGTGATCAGCAACCCGTTGACGGCGCCAATCAATATGCCGACCGCAAGCGTGATCAGCGCGATCTCGAAAACGTTGAAATAGATGGTGTAGCCGATCTGCAGGTCGATGCCGTTGAGCACGAGATAGCCGGCCACCATGCCGCACAGACCGACGATCGAGCCGACCGAAAGGTCGATGCCGCCGGTGATGATGACGAAGGTCATGCCCATCGCCAGGAACGCGTTCAGCGCCACATGCTTCGACATCAGGATCAGATTGGCGGTCGACAGGAAATTCGGCGCCGCGATCGAGAAGAAGATCAGGACGGCGATCAGCGCGATGAAGGTCCTGAGCTTCATCAGCGTCAACAGCACGGAGCCGCTGGGCGCGGAGGGAGCTGCCGCCTTGGCTGGGATGTCAGTCATGGGCGATGCTCTCCTTGTGTGCGGCCGGTCCGTGGCCAAGCGCCGATGCGGCGACGAGTGCCGCCTCCGTCGCTTCAGTGCGATCGAACATGCCAGTCAGTTTTCCGTTGCTCATCACCGCAATGCGGTCGGACAATGCCATGACCTCGTCGAGATCGGAGGTCGCGAAAAGAATCCCCAAACCGTCGCGGGACAATTTGCGCATGGTGCGGAACACATCCGCCTTGGCGCCGACATCGATGCCTCGGCTGGGCTCGTCCATCAACAGCACCTTGGGTCCGGTGAGCAGCGCCTTGCCGATCACCACCTTCTGCTGGTTGCCGCCGGACAGCGACGAAACCTCTTGCACCGGGTCGGCGACCTTGATCGCCAGTTCCCGCACCATCTGTGTCACCGCCTGCCTTTCGTCGGCGCCACGGATATGGAACAGGCTGGCAAATCGCGACAGGCTGGCCAGCGTCAGGTTGCTGGCGACCGAGAGGATCGACACCAGCCCCTCGCGCTGGCGGTCCTCGGGGATCAGTGCCAGCCCGCGCCGGATGCGTCGCGTCGTGTCGCGCTCCCTGACCTGTTTGCCGCCAATGAAGATCTCGCCCGTCGAATGACTATGGCGGCCCATGATGCAGTCGAACAATTCGCTGCGCCCGGCGCCCATCAGGCCGTATATGCCGAGAATCTCGCCGGCACGCAGCGACAGCGAGACATGGTCGACGGCAAGGCCGCCGGTGGCGCGTGGCAGGCAAATGTCCTCGGCCCGGAAGATCTCTTCGCCGGGAACATGACCGTCGGCCTTGGCGAAGTCCTTGGCGTCGGAGCCGATCATCTGCCGCACGATCCATTGCGTGTCGACGTTCTTCATCTCCTCCTGGCCGGTGATGCGGCCGTCGCGCAGCACGGTGATGTAGTCGCCGATGCGGATCAGTTCTTCCAGCCGGTGAGAGATGTAGACGATGGCGACGCCACGCGCCTTGAGGTCGGCGATCACCTTGAACAGGATCTCGACCTCCGCCGCACTCAGCGCCGAGGTCGGCTCGTCCATGATCAGAATACGCGCGTCGAGCGAGACCGCCTTGGCGATCTCGACCAGCTGCTGCTGGCCGATGCGCAGATCCTCGACCAGCATAGCGGGCCGTATGCCGGCTTGCAGGCGTTCCAGAAATTCCGCCGCGCGGCGCTCCTGCTCCTTGCGGTCGATCTTGCCGAACCGGTTGGTGATTTCGCGGGTGGCGAAAATGTTCTCGGCGACGCTCATGTTGCCGAACAGGTTCAGTTCCTGGAACACCATGCCGATGCCGCGGTTCACCGCATCGCCGGACGACGAGAAGGACACCTCTTCGCCCTCCAGCAGTATGCGGCCTGCAGTCGGCCGTTCGACACCGGCGATGATCTTCATCAGCGTCGACTTGCCGGCGCCGTTTTCGCCGACCAATACGTTGACCGCGCCCTTGCGTACCTCGAAATTGGCGCGCTTGACCGCAACGGTTCCGGAATAGACCTTGGAGACGTCCTCCAGCTTCAGGATGATTTCGCGCTCTGCGGTCGCGCTCATGGCTTCGACCCGATCTCTGCCTCCGCCGGCGTCACCAGCGGCAGGTCCTGGCCGCTGCCCAGCGTATAGGCGCCGAGCACCTTGGCGCTGCGGCCCTCCAGCGCCTCGCGCGGCAACTTGGACAGCACCGTCTTGTCGGCGTAGCTGTTGAACGCCTTGCCGAACTGGGCGAAGTCGATCTGGTTGGTGAAATCGTTGAACTGGATGAAGTCTAGGCTGTCGCGCAGTGCGGTTCCCCGCACCGCTGGTCCGATCTGCACCCGCGCATCGGCCTTGCCGTCGCCGTCGACATCGATGTCGACCGTCGCCGCACGCGACTGCGTATTCGCCGCGACGATCTTGCCTTCCAGGCGAACTGCGAAAGTCCACGGCGCGTTCGCCTGCTTGTTCGGATTACCGTATTTGGCTCCGGCCGCTGCGGCATCGGTTGTCGCTAGAGTGTGAACTTCTGGAAACGGTCCGGCTTTCTGCTGGAGATAAGGCACGACCTTTGCCGCCCATATCTCTTCGACCGTCTTGTCCGGATTGAAGACGGGAGCATTGCCGCCGTCTGCCGATTTTGTCGGCAAGATCTTGCAAGCGGTCAGGCAGACCATCAAGGCAAGGATCGGCCAGTTCGGCTTGTTGTTCAGCATGATGGCCTGTTGTTCAGCATGGTGGTGGTCGGCCCACGGAAAATGGCGGCGAGGGGCGAACCGAAATTCGCCCCTCGCTGTTCAAATCACGCTGGCTCAGTTGGTCAGCGCGAAGGTCTCGAGCTTGGCGGCATTCTCGCCATTGACCAGGACGCAATCCATCAGCTGCTTTTCCTTGGCCGGCGACTTCTTGTTCTTGATGAAGTCGTTGGCCTGCTCGACCGCCATCTGCGCCTGCGCGAAGGCCGGCTGCAGGACGGTCCCCTTGATGCCGCCCGAGGTGATGGAGTCGCGCACGTCGTTCGATCCGTCGAAGCCGACGACGATGACATCCTTGCGGTTCGCCGCGGCAAGTGCTGCATAGGCGCCCATCGCCATCGTGTCGTTGCCGGAGATGACGCCCTTGATGTCGGGGTTGGCCTGCAGGATCGATTCCATCTTGGAATAGGCTTCCGTCTGGCTCCAGTTGGCCGACTGCTGGGCGACCATCTTCAGATCCGGATAGTCGTCGATGACGTCGTGATAGCCCTTGGAGCGGATGCCGGCATTGGTATCGGATTCCTTGCCGACCAGCTCGACGAAATTGCCCTTCTCGCCCATCAGCTTGACGAATTCCTGCGCGCCGAGTTGGGCGCCCTGATAGTTGTTGGAGACGATCTGCGCCATGGCGACGCCGGTGGCGTTGATCTCGCGATCGATCAGGAAGGACGGAATGCCCGCATCCTTGGCCTTCTGTACGGCGGCGACTGTGGCGTCGGCGCCGGCATTGTCGAGGATGATCGCCTTGGCGCCACGACCGATTGCGGTGTCGATCAGCTCGGACTGCTTGTTGGCGTCGTCGTCATGGACGAGGACCAGCGCCTCGTAGCCGAGTTCCTTGGCCTTGGCCTCGGCGCCGACGGCTTCCGCCTTGAAGAACGGATTGTCGTGCGAGGGCGTGATGATGGCGATGAGATCCGCCGCACAGGCGGGCATCGCCGTGCCAAGCGCCAGCATGCCGGCGAAAGCCGCAAGCGTCATTCTGCGAGTGAGTTTCATGAAGTCCTCCCGTTTGAAAAATTACCTTGGTCAACCAAGGCCTCTGTCGGCATCCGAATTCGTCAGGCAGCGCGGGCGGCGGATCGCTTTCGGGCTAAAGAGCCGTTTGCCGGCTCCCCTCAGCGGATCGTTGCTCACCAGCCATCCTCCACTCGCCAGGCTTCGTACTCCCTGCGAAACCTTGTCGATCCGAGCCATGAACAGCTAAGCCAACTGGTATGATGAGTCAATCACTAATTCAGGTGACATGTGCCTGATGGCGGCAAACGGAGTGTCGGTAACGGTACGCCGACGCGTCGGGACGCTGCGCCAAGCGCATGTGCTCTTTCAGGTGATGCGCTGAATGCTTGCGGCGATCTCTTCCGGTTCGAAGACGCGCTTCCAGTCGTCACGCATCAGAACCGGCTTGCCGAATTCGATCGCCTTGTTGCAGGCGTCCGAGAACACGCCCTTGGTCTCGCCGAAGATGACGGCGCCGAGCACGTTCATATGGCCGAGCAGGAAGTCGAGCGCCGCCTGCTTGTCGACGCCGCGCGCCACGACCTCGTCGACGGCCTCCTTCATGACCACCAACAGCGAGGCGCAGACCGTCTCCGAAAGGCCAGGCTCGAGCAGCGCCATCTGTTCGACGGTGACGCGGTGCGAGCGCATGACCGGCGCCCAGATGATTTTCGCGATCGCCTCGCCCTTGGCGTAATCCTCTTCCGGTCCCTGCATCAAGGCGCTGACCATATGCTGCTTGGCCTTGACGCCGCCGAAATAATCCTTCTTGGCCGCCATGTCGGTCTCGTCATTGAAGATCGGCGGATGGCAGGGGTGGGTGACGAAATAGGTGAGGTCCGGCCGGTTCGGCAGATGACCGGCGAAAGGTGCCGCCGCGTCGAGCACCACCACCATCGTGCCCGGCGCCAGCTGGCTCTCGATGCTAGTCGCCACTTTGCCGATATGCGTGTCCGGAACGGCCAGGATCACCACGTCGGCCCCCTTGAGCGCCTCGTCGGCGCTCACCGCATCAAAACCCAGTCCGGTCTTCAGCCGTTCGCGGCCGGCCTCGCTGACCTCGACATGGCGTATCGTGTAGGGCGATCCGCGAAAATTGATCGACAGGCGGTAACCCATTTTCCCGCCGGCACCGAACAGCGCAATCGTTGTCATCTCTGGCCACTACTCCTGGTCTCATCCGACGGCATCGCCCGTCGTCAGCTTATCAACTGGTATAATCACACTACCATTCCTTGGCAATCCGATAACGGTGAATGCCCCAAGTCATGACTGCCGGTCTCCGGCCGCGCGTCCCCCGTTGCCCGTAGCTCGACCGGCTCTCACTTGCGCGGATCGCGTACCCACGTCAGTCTCGTTTCTATATAGTCAGGAATCTCGCTGGAGCTGTTGCATGCAGGACGACTTTCTGACCGGGCTGAAAGGCCAGCGCGTGCTGGTGACGGCAGGCGCTGGAGGCATCGGGTTTGCCATAGCCGACACGTTGTCGCGGCTCGGCGCTCGCATCATAGTCTGCGACGTTTCCGACGAGGCGCTGGCCGCTGCTCCCGGCAAGATCGATCTGGTCGCCGCGATCAAGGCCGATGTCTCGCGTGACGACGACGTCGACCGGCTTTTCGAGGCCGTTAAGGAAAAGCTCGGCGGTCTCGATGCGCTGATCAACAATGCCGGCATTGCCGGACCGACCGGCGGTGTCGAGGAGATCGATCCGGCGGACTGGCGACATTGCATCGACATCTGCCTGACCGGCCAGTTCCTGTGTGCCCGGCGCGCGGTACCGCTGATCAAGGCAGCGGGCGGCGGCTCGATTGTCTCGATGTCGTCGGCGGCCGGCCGGCATGGCTACGCCTTCCGCACGCCTTATTCGGCGGCGAAGTTCGGTGTCATCGGTTTCACGCAGAGTCTCGCCAAGGAGCTCGGGCCGCATGGCATAAGGGTCAACGCCATCCTACCCGGCATCATCGAGGGGCCGCGCATCGAAGGCGTCATCTCGGCACGTGCCAAGCAGGTCGGCATCAGCCATGAGGAGATGAGGGATCGCTATCTGCAGAACATCTCGCTGCGCCGCATGACCAGCCCCTATGATGTCGCCGCGATGGTCGCCTTCCTGCTCTCCGATGCGGGGATCAACATTTCCGGCCAGTCGCTCGGCGTCGACGGCAATGTCGAAACACTCTGAGGAATAGTCCATGGCCAATGTCGCGATTGTCGGAACCGGGTTCATCGGGCGAGCCTGGGCGATCAGCTTTGCCCGTGCCGGCCATAATGTGCGGATGTGGGATCAGTCGCCCGCCGCGACTGGCGGCGCCCGCGACTACATTGCCGGCGTGCTTGGCGATCTCGCTAGGAACGACCTCCTGCGAGGACAGGCGGTCGACGCCGTGGTCGGCCGGATCGCAATCGTCGCCGAGTTGGCGGAGGCGCTGGCCGGTGCAGCCCATGTCCAGGAGAACACGCCCGAAAACCTGGAGGTGAAACGTGGCGTATTCTCTCTGATCGACAGGCTTGCCGATCCGCAAACGATCATCGCCAGCTCCACCTCGGCGCTCTTGCCATCGAAATTCACCGACCATCTGCAAGGGCGCCATCGCTGCCTGGTCGTGCATCCAATCAATCCGCCCTATCTCATTCCGGCAGCCGAGGTCGTGCCGGCGCCGTGGACGTCCGCCGAGGCGTTGGAAAGGACCCGCGCCTTCCTCATCGATGCCGGCCACGCGCCGCTCGTGATGAAGCGCGAGCTCGACGGCTTCATCATGAACCGCTTGCAAGGCGCATTGCTTGAGGAAGCGTTCCGGCTTGTCGCCGACGGTTACGCCAGTGTCGAGGATGTCGACATCGGCATCCGCGACGGACTGGCGCTGCGCTGGTCATTCATGGGTCCGTTCGAGACAATCGATCTGAACGCGCCCGGCGGCGTGCGCGACTATGTCGAGCGCTATCAGTCGATATATTCGAACATATTTCCGCAGATGCTGCGCCGCGTCGACTGGGCGGGCGAGGTGATGAAGACCGTCGAAGCCGACCGCCGCGAACGCTTGCCGCGCGAGAACCTCGGCGAGCGGCAGGTATGGCGCGACCGCCGGCTGATGGCGCTGGCGGCGCACAAGAAAAAATCGGACCAGGAGTACGGACAATGATCGAGACGACCCGCAAGCCCGGCGTCCAGCAGACCAAGGGCAAGGTCATCATCACCTGCGCGGTGACGGGCGCGATCCACACGCCGACCATGTCGCCCTATTTGCCGATCACACCCGACCAGATTGCCTCGGAGGCGATCGCCGCGGCGGAAGCCGGTGCCGCGATCCTGCATCTGCATGCTCGCGACCCGGAGACCGGCAAGCCCGACCAGACGCCGGAGGCCTTCGCCCGCTTCCTGCCACGCGTCAAGCAAGGCACCAAAGCCGCCATCAACATCACCACCGGCGGCAGCCCCTACATGAAGGTCGAGGAGCGTGTGCGCCCGGCCGCCCAGTTCAAGCCCGAGGTCGCCTCGCTTAATATGGGTTCGATCAATTTCGGGCTCTATCACCTCGCCGACAAATATGAGACCTTCAAGTTCGACTGGGAAAAGCCGCATCTGGAAGCGACGCGCGACCTCGTCTTCCGCAACTCGTTCAAGGACATCGAGTACATTCTGGCGACCTGCTACGACAATGGCACGCGCTTCGAATTCGAGTGCTACGACATCGCCCATCTCTACAACCTTTCCCATTTCGCCGACCGTGGGCTGGTGAAGCCGCCCTTCTTCGTGCAGTCGGTGTTCGGGCTACTTGGCGGTATCGGCACGCATCCCGAAGACGTGGCTCATATGAAGCGCACGGCCGACCGGTTGTTCGGCGACCAGTTCCGTTGGTCGGTGCTGGGCGCCGGCGCCAGCCAACTGCGTATCGCCGCGCAATCAGCCGCACTCGGTGGCAACATCCGCGTTGGGTTGGAGGACAGCCTGTGGGCGGGCAAGGGCAAGCTTGCCAAATCGAACGCAGAACAAGTGCTCCTAGCCCGCAAGATCATCGAAGGGCTCGGCATGGAAGTGGCGACGCCCGACGAGGCACGTGAAATCCTGTCATTGAAAGGCGGCGACAAGGTCGCTTTCTGACGCGGCCCGACCAATCGCTGTGCGGCGCCAAATACCGAGATGACGGCATGAAGATCGAAGCGTGAAGACAGGCGAGCCTAGTCGGGTTTCGCCAGACCCGAATTGAACTTGCGCCGGGCGTTTTCCAGATGCTCGCGCATCGCTCGGCCGGCAGCTTCCGGGTCGTGCCGCTCGATGGCCTCGAACACGGCTTTATGGCCGGCAAAGCTCCTGCGGTTCTCCACCTCGGTGTTGGCCATATGGATGCGCTGGTTGATCAGCCATTCCACCAGCGCTTCGTGCGCGGCGAGGAAGATCGGGTTGCCGGGAATCGCGGTCAACACCCGGTGAAACGCCACATCGGTGACAGCGAAGGCGCGGGCGCGCGGGATGGCGCGCTCGTTCTCGGCAAGTGCCGCCGCCAGCGCATCGACCTGTTCGCGCGTCGCCGCCTCGGCGGCATGGCGCGCGATCGAAACTTCGAGGAACAGCCGCAGCTGCTCGAAATGGCCGATGCCGTCGGGCTGGTCCATCAACAGATGGGCCGTGCCGGTCAACTGCTCCAGCATGTTTTTCGACGTCGGCCGCGTCACCTTCGGCCGCTCGCCGCTGTTGATGCGCACCAACCCCATTTTCTCCAGCGCAAACAGCGCTTCGCGCACCGAGGGGCGCCCGACATCGAACATCGACATCAGGTCGCGTTCGGACGGCAGCGAGGCGCCGACCGCATAGACCTCGTCGCGGATCATCTCCTCCAGGCGGAGGCGGACTTCATCGGATAATTTTTTTCGAACCGGCATATTGTGCATGGTCTACCTTTTAAGCTATTAGACCAGTCGCCGCAAGCGAGGACTTGCGGAACCGATGGGTTTGGAGGAGGTCGCCGCCGGCCAATGGCGCGGCGGTCGGCGCGGCAGGCGAGGGTCTGACGCGGGAGTAGGCCTGGAGCAGGGGCATCGCCCCGATTTCGGCCGGCGGAAAGCAATGGGAGGAGGATTCCATGAGACGACTGCTGATGAGCCTTGTGCCGGCGATGGCGCTGATGTTTGCCGCAGTGATCGCCAAGGCCGAGGGGGGCGGCACGTTCCGTTCCGCCGTGCGCACCGGCTGCATCGAGATGGGAACACTGCACACCACGTGCGGCCATAGGCTCGACGAGACCGTGCTGCAGGGACTGGTCCACATCAAATGGACGGGCGATGGCGTGCAACCGATGCTGGCCGAAAGCTGGAAGACGCCCGATGGCGGCAAGACCTATGTCTTCAGCCTGCGCCATAGCGTCAAATGGCATGACGGAACGCCCTTCACCGCCAAGGACGTGGTGTTCAGCCTCAACCTCTACGCCAACCCCAAGGTTGGCTCGCCTTGGGCGCAGAAGCTCGGCTCGGTGGCCGGATACAAGGCTTTCCAGGATGGCTCGGCCTCCTCGCTTGCCGGGGTCAAGGCGCTTGACGACACGACCGTCCAGATTGAACTCGACAGCGCCAAGCCTCTCTGGGTCGAGCTGCAGCTTATCGCGATCAGCATCTTTCCCGAACACATCCTCGGCAAGGTCGCGCCCGGCGATATCAAGGGCAACGCCTTCTGGGTCAACCGCGTCGGCACCGGCCCGTTTATCTGGAAGAAATACGAAAGCGACCAGTATGTCGAGGTCGACCGCAATCCCGACTATTTCCTCGGTGCGCCGAAGCTCGAGCGCATCATCTACCAGATCTACAAGGACGTGCCGCCGATCATCGCCGCACTCGAAACGCAGGAGGTCGACGCCATGTCCTATGAGGGCGGTGGCGTGCCCATCTCCGAACTCGCCCGGCTGCAGAAGCTCGACTATTTGACGGTGCTGCCGAAATTCTCCGCCGGCTTGCCGACCTACTTGCAGTTCAACCTGGAGAACAAGCGCTTTGCCGACGTGCGGGTGCGTCAGGCGATGCTCTACGCCATCGACCGCAAGGCCATCATCGAGACGGTCAAGCAAGGCGCCGGCGAGCTGTCGAACACGCTGTTTCCGCAGGATTGGGCACGCGCCAAGGACCTCGAGCCCTACGACTACAATCCCGACAAGGCCAAGCAATTGCTCACCGACGCGGGCTGGGACGGCAGCCAGCCGGTCGATTTCATCTACTACTATTCCGACCAGATGAATGTCGACACCGTCACCGCCATCCAGAGCTATCTGGCCGCAGTCGGCGTCAACATCCAGCCGCGCCTGCTCGATCCGGCGGCAATCAACCAGACCTATGCCGACGGCAGCTTCCAGATGGGCTTTTTCGCCAACGGTATGGGGCTCGATCCCTCGCTCGGTTCGCCGGTCGTCGTCTGCGGCGCAAAACCACTCAGCATGGGCTATTGCAATACCAAGGTCGATGAACTGTTCAACAAGGGGCTGGAATCGACCGACCGAGCCGTGCGTGCCGAAAGTTACCAGGAAGCGTCACGCATCCTCAACGAGGAGCTGCCCAAGGCCTGGCTGTGGAACGAGGTGCGGCCGCTGGCTTTCAACAACCGCATCGTTGGCCTGGCGCAGCACTTCAAGGAGCAGCCGCTCGTGATCTTCAACCACCCGGTCTACAACGAAGTCGAGAAGTGGGAAGTGGCAAAATAGGCCGCTGCGTAGACGCCCTCATCGGTTGGTCATGAGGTGGAACCTCATGACCAACCGCCTCAACAGCCGCCTTCAGCGATAGGAGAAGCCGGTGCTCAGCTATCTCATGCGCAAGCTGCTGCTCAGCATCCCGGTGCTGTTCGGCGTCACCGTCATAGTCTTCGCGATCGCGCATGCCATGCCGGGCGACGCCGTGCTGGCGATGATCACGGCGGAGGCGCCGTCGAGCGAGGCGCTGATCGCGATGCGGCGCGGCGAGCTCGGCCTCGACCAGCCGTTCTACATCCAATACCTCAACTGGATCGGCCAGATCCTGCACGGCAATCTCGGCCGCTCCTTCGTCAACGGTCGCAGCGTCGGCGATATCATCGGCGAGCGCCTGCCGATGACGCTGGAGCTGATGGCGGTGGCACTGCTCGTCGCCTTCCTCATCGGCACCACGCTGGGCGTGATCTCGGCGCTCCGGCAATACAAGTTGACCGACTATTCGCTGACGCTGGGCGGCTTCGTCGGCGTGTCGATCCCGGATTTCTTCATGGGGCTGCTGCTCGTCTACGTCTTTGCGCTTGAACTGCGCTGGCTGCCGTCGTCGGGCATCTCGACGGCGGGCGACAACTTCTCGCTCCTCGACAATCTCAGGCACCTGATCCTGCCGGCGGCAGCACTTGCTTTGTTCCGCGCCGCCATCTTCATGCGCTATGCCCGCGCCGGCATGCTCGACGTGCTGAACCAGGACTATATGCGCACCGCCAAGGCCAAGGGCCTGCGGCCAAGCACGATCACGCTGCGCCACGGTCTGCGCAACGCGTTGATCCCGCTGGTCACTGTCTTCGGCCTCGCTTTGCCGACGCTGTTCGGCGGCTCGGTGGTGATCGAGACGATCTTCCAGTGGCCGGGCATCGGCCTGATGTTTATCGATGCGGTGGTCAACAGGGATAGCCCGGTCATCATGGGCTATGTGCTGCTCACCGCCATCATCGTCATGCTGGCGAACCTTGCGACCGACCTTGCCTACAGCGTGCTCGACCCGCGGGTGAGCTATGACTGACGTCACCGCCGCCGATGTAACGATCGCTGTCGGCGTCTCGCGCGGCCTGTGGGCCGAGGCGGTCCGCCGTTTCCTCAATCACCGTCTGGCGACGCTCGGGCTGATCATGCTCGCCATCATCGTGCTCGCCTGCATGCTGGCGCCGCTGATCGCTCACTACGGCCCCAACGACATCGATCTGCGCGGCCGCAACCAGCCGCCCGGGGACGTGCATTGGCTGGGCAGCGACGGCACCGGTCGCGACATCTTTGCCCGCATCCTCTATGGCGGCCGCATCTCGCTGACGGTCGGCTTCGTCGCGGTGGCGATCTCAGCGGCAATAGGCATCTTCATCGGCTGCATTGCCGGCTATTTCGGCGGCAAGGTCGACCTCTTGCTGATGGGCGTGATCGACATGGTGCTGACCTTTCCACGCCTGGTCATCATCATCGCCTTCGTCGCAGTGGTCGGCCCGAGCATCTTCAACACGATGGTGGTGATCGGCCTGCTCAGCTGGCCGTCCATCGCCCGGCTGACGCGCGGCGAGATCCTGGCGCTGCGCAACCAGGAATTCGTCCTCGCCGCGCGCTCGCTCGGTACCTCGCCGTCGGTCATCATTCTCGAACACATATTGCCCAACGTGCTGGGCCCGATCCTGGTGGCGATCACGCTCGACGTCGCCACCGTCATCCTGCTCGAAGCCTCGCTGTCCTTCCTCGGCCTCGGCGCGCAGGCGCCGGCGGCCAGCTGGGGCAACATGCTGCGCGATGCCCGCACGCTGTCGATCCTCGAGAGCCAGCCCTGGATGTGGATCCCGCCCGGCGCGATGATCGCGATGGCCGTGCTCAGCATCAACTTCGTCGGCGACGGCCTACGTGACGCGCTCGACCCGCAGCACATCATGGGCGGTGGTGGCAAATGATGGAGGCCAACACGCTTTCCGTCGACAGGGCTGCAAAGGGGATAGGACAGCAAGCTGTGCTTTCCGTACAAGGCGTAAGCGTCGAATTCGGCCCCAAAGGCAGCTCCGTCTATGCCGTCAACGACGTCTCCTTCGATCTTGCCGAAGGCGAGTCGCTGGCCATCGTCGGCGAAAGCGGCTCCGGCAAGTCGGTCACCGTGCAGACGCTGATGGGCCTGATCCGCAAGCCTCCCGGCCGGGTCACCTCCGGCCGTGCGTTCTTTCGAGGCCGCGATCTGCTGGCCATGCCCGACAGCGAACTGCGCCAGATCCGCGGCCGCGACATCGCCATGATCTTCCAGGATCCGATGTCGTCGCTGAACCCGGTGCTGACCATCGGCCTGCAGCTGACCGAGGCGCTGCGCGAGCACCAGGGCCTGAGCCAGCCACAAGCACAGCGCCAGGCGCTCGACATGCTGGATCTCGTCGGCATTGCCAACGCGCCGCAGCGCATGCGCGCCTTTCCACACCAGTTCTCCGGCGGGCAATTGCAGCGCATCGGCATCGCCATGGCCTTGGTTTGCAAGCCGTCGATCCTGATCGCCGACGAGCCGACCACGGCACTCGATGTCACTATCCAGGCACAGATCGTCGAGCTGGTCGCTCGCCTGCAGAAACAGCTCGGAATGGCGATCATCTGGATCAGCCATGACCTCAGCCTCGTTGCCGGCTTCGCCGATCGCGTCGCGGTGATGTATGCGGGCTCGATCGTCGAATGCGCGCCGGTCGATGAGCTGTTCTCGGCAACAACGCACCCCTATACGATCGGCTTGTTGAATTCGATTCCATCGCTGACGGCGGCAAACACAAGGCTGGTGCCGATCAAGGGCGCGCCGCCTAATGTCACCCTGCCGCCGGCGTTCTGCCCCTTCGCGCCGCGCTGCGATTATGCCGAGGCGCGCTGCCGCGAGCAGAAACCGCCACTGGAAACGGTCGGCGCCGGCCACACCGCCGCATGCTGGCGCTGGCGGCAAGTCGAGCGATCGCCGCGTGCGCCGGCAGCCGCGCCAAGCGCGGCACCGGCCGCGACGCTCCAACAAGAACCGCTGCTCGTCGTCGCCGATCTCAAGGTGCATTTTCCCATTCGGCGCGGTGTGCTCAGGCGACAGGTCGGCGCCGTGCATGCCGTCGATGGGGTGAGTTTCAAGGTGATGCGCGGCGAGACTCTGGCGCTGGTCGGTGAAAGCGGCTGCGGCAAGTCGACGACCGGCCGCGCGGTGCTCGGGCTCGAGCCGCCGAGCGCCGGCAGCATCGTCTTCGAGGGCAGGGACTATGCCGCTGCGACAGGCGAGCAGCTCAAGCTGCGCCGCCGCGACATGCAGATGGTTTTCCAGAACCCGTTCGGATCGCTCAACCCGCGCATGACGGTCGGGCGCATTATCGGCGAGGGGCTGCGTGCGCAGAAGATCGGCACGCGCGCCTCGCGCGATGCCCGCGTCAGTGAATTGCTGGCGCTGGTCGGCTTGCGGGAAGCGCTGCGCGACCGCTACCCGTTCGAGCTCTCCGGTGGCCAGCGCCAGCGTGTCGGCATTGCCCGCGCTCTGGCGGCCAATCCAAAATTCATTATTGCCGACGAGCCGATCTCGGCGCTCGACGTCTCCATCCAGGCGCAGATCGTCAATCTGCTGGACGACCTCAAGGCGCGCCTCGGGCTGACCTATCTGTTCATCGGTCATGACCTGTCGATGATCCGCTATCTCAGCGACCGTGTCGCGGTGATGTATCTGGGCCGGATCGTCGAGATCGGCACCACGGCAGGGGTGTTCGGCAGCCCGCTGCACCCGTATACACGCGCGCTGCTGTCGGCGATCCCGGTGCCCGACCCCAAGGCCGGTGGTACACGCCGGCGCATCGTGCTGGGCGGTGCGGTGCCCGATCCGTCGAAGCCACCGCCCGGTTGCCATTTTCATCCGCGCTGTCCGATGGCGAGCGACATCTGCGCGAGGGTGACGCCGGAGGTGCGCGATTTCGGCTCACCCATCACCGGGCAACATCTCGTCGCCTGCCACCATGCAGGCGAGGCCACACAATGAAATTTCCGAACGGACTGAGGATTCCCAAATGACCAAGGAATTGGCGGGCATGTATGCCGCCTTGATGACCGGACTAAGCGATGCCGGCGAATTCGATCCGCAGCGCCAGCGCAACATTAACGACTACGTCCTGCGCCAGGGCCTGGCCGGGCTCTATGTCGGCGGCAGCAGCGGCGAATCTGGCCTGCTGACGGCGGACGAATTGCTGGTTCAGCAAGAGGTGGTGTTCGCCAGTGCTGCAAGCACCGGCACCAGGCTGATCGCTCATGTCGGCATGCCGAACCTGCGCGATTCCATCCGCTTGGCACGGCAGGCGCAAAAGCTCGGCTATCACGCGCTGTCGGCGCTGCCACCGCATTCCTATCCATTCTCCGACGAAGAGGTCTTTGGCTACTACCAGGCGCTGGCGGCGGCGACGGACCTGCCGCTGATCGTCTACGAAATCCCCTTGCGCACCGGCCGGCCGCTGCCGCTCAACCTGCTGGTCCGACTGCTCGATCTGCGCAATGTCATCGGCATCAAATACACCTCCACCGACCTGTTCAAATATTCGCTGCTGCGCAAGCGGCAGCCGCAAAAGCTGTTCTACTACGGCTTCGACGAGATCTATGCCGCCGCCGGCATGCTCGGCACCGATGGCGGCATCGGCACCACCTACAATCTGCTCGGCAGGCTGTACCTGGCGATTGACCAGGCGATCCGCGCCGACGATCTGGCACGGGCGAAAGTGCTGCAGATAGTATCGCAGGACTTCGTTGAGGTGCTGCTGGAAACCGGCGTCCTGCCGGGCATGAAAGCGGCGTTCCGCGTCATCGGCGTCGATTGCGGCCCGACCCGCGCGCCGATGGCGCTGGCTGTTGCCGACGCCGAAGAGCGGATGCGCGCGGTTCTCGCTCGCCCGGCGGTGAAAGAGTGGCTGGCGTGAGAGGAGTTGGCTGAAAGATACGCAGCCGCCGAATGCGAAGAGACCATCGGGCAGTTCCCGCAAATTCGGAGGCATCTTGCCTCAAAAGGATTGCCTCACCGGATCGGTCGATTATCATAAACGGCGATAGCCGCATGGCTGAGGGCAGCACCACAGCGCTCTTGGCGGCGATAGCGGGAACGCGATGGTGTGGGTCAAGAAACTTTCGGCCGACGAGAAGCTGGCCATCGCCGCCGACTGCGAGCGTTTCATCGCCGATGTTCTGAAGCCACGGTTAATCCACGGCCAGCCGAATCGGCTCGACCATCCGTTAGACATTTTCGGCAAGTGGCGAGGAAGCAAATACGGTTTCTCCGCGCGCTACCGTTCGGATGACGGTGAAGAATTCAACGCTCCCTTCGCCCGGCTCGACCATGTGGAGGAGCATCTCGCCGAGACCCGGTTCGACCTCATGTGGCACAGGCACACCGGAACATGGTGGCGGCTGCATTCGACCGTTACGTTGGACGAGGCCCTGCGTCTCATCTCGGCTGACTCGAGGCTTCAGCCGCCACTATGAACCGCAAGAACAGTCGTCCCCGTTTCGATGTCGATGCCCTGCACGACCTTGTCGGCAGCAAGGTGTACTTGCGCGGCGAGGCCTACTGGCGTGACGGGCTGGTGCGACTGCTGACCGTCGGGCCGAAGCGCGTGCTGGCGCAGGTTGCCGGCACGGAGGACTATCGCGTTGAGCTGATGGGGCGTGCAGAGTCGGTCGACGGCACCTGTTCCTGCCGCGCCTTCGAGGATTGGGGCTATTGCAAGCATTTGGTGGCAACAGCGCTAGCGGCAAATGCGGTAGTCAGCGACGCTGAAGCGGAAAGCCTCGACGTCTTCGCGGGCATTCGCCAACATCTGGAGAGCAAGGACATCGCGACGCTCGTGGAGATGATCATGGATTTTGCCGAGCGCGACCCGATCCTGTTGCGTAAGCTCGAAATGGCCGCGCTCGCTACACATGGTGACGAGAGGACTCTCGAGGCGCGTCTGGGCAAGATGATTGACGGCGCAACCGCCACGAATGGCTTCGTGGACTACCGCGAGGCGTCCAACTGGGCCCAAGGCGTGGACGAGGCGCTCGACGTGATCGCCTCGGTCTCGAGCAAGCATGCGGCCATCGTCATGCGGCTCGCTATGCGAGCCATCGATCGGATCGAGGCTGCTATCGAGGGCGTGGACGATTCCGATGGCCATTGCGCCCCACTTCTCGACCGGGCATGCGAAATTCACTGCAACGCTGCCTTGGAGGCGCCTTGCGAACCCTTGTCCCTGGCGCGTGACCTTTTCGCCCGCGAGATGAACGGTGACTACGACACCTTTGCTGGCGCGGCCGGGGTCTATGGCGACATCCTCGGCGAGGAAGGATTGGCTGAATACCGTCGCCTTGCCACCGAGGCCTGGGATGAGCTGCCCGCGACCGCCAGCAGGAACCGGGCGGGTCACATACTGTCTGGGGACCATTTCAGGCTCCAGGAAATCCTCGACTTCTTTGCCGAACGCGATGGCGACGTGGAGGCGCGCATTGCGCTTCGCGCCAAGCATCTGTCCTCACAGCAAGCCTATCTGCAAATCGCCAAATTCTGCCTCTCGCAAGGTCGTGCGGAAGAGGCTTTGCGCTGGGCCGAGGATGGCCTGTGGATGTTCGAGGATGACCGACCTGACGAGCAGCTCGTTTTCTTTGCAGTCGACCTGCTGACCGCAGCCGGTCGCGATGCGGACGCTGAAGCGCATCTGTGGCGCGCATTCGAGAAGGCGCCGAGCCTGAACCTGTGTCAATGGCTGTGCAAGTCGGGTGGCAAGGAGGCGCGCGATCGCGCGATCGAGCGTCTCCAATCCAGACTGGCGCGCGAGAAGCCGTCCGCTTGGCATTATCCGGCCGATCTGCTTATCAGCATCCTAATTGAGGAGAAGCAGTTTGATTTGGCGTGGGCGAATACGCGCGCACATGGCGCTTCCGAGGGGCTGAAGGAAAAGCTCGCGCAGGTCAGTGAAGCCACTCATCCGCGCGAGGCATTGAAGACTTATGCGGAACGCGTCAACCAACTGGCCCAGTTTGGCGGTAACGGCGCCTATGCCGAAGCGGCAGCCCTGATCGGCCGTATGGCCGGTCTGCGCGGCGCGTCCGAACATGCCGCGTATCTGGCGGATGTAAAGGCCCGCTTCGGCCGCAAGCGCAATTTCATGAAACTGTTGGCCTGACATGCGGCGCGCGGCGATTGACGAGCAAAATCGCTACATGCTGGAACGCCAGCGGCAGTTCCGCGCTGCGGCTGATGTCGTCACCGATGCCTGGACGCGCTTCCGCGAGGTGGGGGCGGTGGCCGTTATCGGCTCCGTCGCGAAGCCGCTTTGGAAAGAGGTGCCGCGCTTCAGCGAATTCCGGCGCGAACGGATCGAGGTCTGGCATGAATGCAGCGATCTCGATCTGGCACTCTGGCTCGACTCGCAGGAACGCCTCGGCGAACTGCGCCGCGCCGCCGCGCTTGCCCTGCGCGAGGCCTTTGAGAAGGGAACAGGGATCAGCGTTGCCGATCACCAGTTGGATGTTTTTCTGATCGAACCCGGCAGCGACAATTACCTGGGCCGGCTCTGCAAGTTCAGTTCATGTCCGAAAGGAAAACTCGACTGCCTGGCTCCCGGGTGCGGGGAGGTCGCCTTCAACAAGCGCATCGTGGACTTCACGCCGCATGACGATCTGCTCGCCCCTGCCCAAGGCGCGATGCTCTACAAGCGTGGTCTCGGCCGGGTGCGCTCCGCGCTCGACCTGCCGCAGACTGGCTGAATGCCCGGAGGGCTGGACGAGCCACGCCTCTACGATGCCTGCGGCAACCATCGACTGCTCGGCCTGATCGAGGCGCACCACAATGCGGCCGATCGCTACGTTCGCATCCTGCTGTCGAACCTGGACTATCGCAACCGCTCGCAGACGGAGCACCGCGACTTGCTGGCTGCCTGCCGGCGACGCAATGGCGAGAAAGCCATAGTCATCCTGAGGCAGCATCTTCGCGAAGGAAGCGAGACGCTGGTCAGCGCGATCAGGGAAGATGGCCTGTCGCGAAAATCCTAGTTTGAGGCGTCGCTCGGATTCTTATGCCGGTTGGGCCACGGTCTCATAGACAGCGGTGAGTCTCAGCCCTGCGCGGGCCTGCGTTCGACGATGTAGATGTGGTCGGCCGCGAGCACCACTTCGCCGCGCTGATTGATCACCTCGCAGCGCTCGATCACCCGTCCTGAACCTGGCCGCTTGGGATCGCCTTCCTTGGCCGCGATGGTGGTGCGCGTGCGGATCGTGTCGCCGATGAACACCGGCTTGATGAAGCGCAGCCGGTCATAGCCGTAGGAAAAGGCGACAGGGTTGACGATGGTTGCCGTCAGCCCGATACCGACCGAGAACACCAGCGTGCCGTGGGCGATCCGCTGGCCGAACGGCGTCGTCTTCATGAACTCCGCGTCCATATGGTGCGGGAAGAAATCGCCGGTGTGGCCGGCATGCACGACAAAGTCCGTCTCGGTGATGGTGCGGCCGCTGGTAAGGCGGGACGAGCCGATCTCATAGTCCTCGAAATACTGGATCTGTTCCATCAGGGCCTTTCCGCGATCGGCGTCGCCGGTGCCGCGCTCGACTGATACGCGGCCTCGACCAGCGCCATCGTGCTCCATGCGTCCTCTACCGGACTGATCAGCAGAACATCTTCTCCGGCAGCAAAACGCTGGACATTGGCCATGCGGCCGACGAAGGCGTCGGGGAACCATGCTCCGGCCAATGGCACCGCGACCCAATCCGTTCCGCCTTTTGGGTAGATCTCCAGCACCTCCGCTTCGCCGCGCGGATAGTCGAGGTTGAGGCCAAGCTTGAGATAGGCCGCGCCCTCGGTGCCGCAGATGCGGAACTCGGAGGCTTGGTGCCGGCGACCGAACTTGTGATCGTGGTTGATCGACAGCGCGCAGCGCACGGTGTCGCCATAGTCGAGAATGGCGCTGGTGCGTGTCTGCGCCACCCTATGGTTGGGGTGGCCGAGCGTCTTGGCGTGCACGCCGCGCGGGTCGCCAAGCAGCTGCCGGATCAGGTCGAGATAGTGGATCGAGTGCATGGCGATCTCGACGCGCGGTGCCTTGAGCAGGAACTCCCACAGCTCCCACGGTGTCGCCAACGCCAGCCAGGCATCGAAGTCGACGATCTCGCCGAGCCAGCCCTTGGCGATGGCATCCTTCAGCGCCAGCATCATCGGTGCGAAGCGCCCCTGGAAATTCACTGCGGCCTGCAGCTTCTTGGAACGGCAGATCTCGAGGATTTCGGTTGCCTCGGCAAGGTGGCCGCCCATCGGCTTCTGGATCAGCGCCACGGCGCCGTCAGGTAATGCTTTCAGCACATCGGCATGGCGGGTGGGCGGCGTCGCGAGGTCAAAGATCGCACCCTCGACGGCGGCCGCTTCCTCAAGTGTGCGAAAGGCCGTCACGCCCCATTGGCTAGCAAGCTGTTCCGCTTTGGTGTGATCGGGATCATAGAGCCCAGCGACGGGAAAGCCGGCCTTCCGGTAGGCCGGGAAATGCGCGTCCCCGACAATCGAGCCGGCGCCGAAGGTGACGATCGGCCGGGGCTTGGAGGGTTTGGGCCATGACTGTACGAGCAAGGCAGGGTCGAAACCGCTTTCAGTCATGATGGAAGACCTCGTCCATATCAGCCCACCATTCGCCTTCCCTGCGCGTCGCCAGCGGTTCCTGGCAAGGCATGCAGACCGCCCACCATTCCTGTGTCCTGGGGTCGGCAGCCATCTTGGCCATGTCGGCTTCGTAGTCGGTGCCATGGTACTCGAAGGTGCTGAACAGCAGGTTCTCCGGCCGCTTCAGGTAGATCGAATAGTTCTTGATGTTGCAGGCCGAGATCATGGTCAGCACGTCGGGCCAGACGGCGGCGTGCAGGCGGACATACTCCTCGACTTTTTCCGGCTTCAGCCCCAGAACCATCCCCATCCGCTGCATGCCCGTCTCCTATTTCGTGATCGCCGTGGTGAATTCGGCGATGCTCATGGCCTTGACCGCGTCCCAGTCCCAGTCGATGCCGATGCCCGGTTCGTCCGGCGCCAGCGCCTGGCCATCTTCGATGCGTATGCGCTTGCCGGTCAATTGGTCGAGTTGCGGAATGTACTCGACATATCTGCCGTTCTGAACAGCGCAGGTCAGGCTGACATGCAGTTCCATCAGGAAATGCGGACAGACCGGAATGTCGAAGGCCTCCGCCGCATGGGCAATCTTGAGCCAGGGCGTGATGCCGCCGATGCGGCCGACATCGACCTGCACGATCGAGCAGGCGCCTTTCTGCATGTATTCGCGGAAATGGCGGATGGAGTAAAGCGACTCGCCGATGGCGATCGGCGTCGGCGTCGAGTTCGACAGCCGCACATGCCCATCGATGTCGTCGGCCGGCAGCGGCTCCTCGATCCAGGCGAGGTCGAGTTCGCGCAGCCTCGCCGCGCGCCGGATCGCCTCGTCGATCGAGAAACCCTGATTGGCGTCGGTCATGAGCTCGTAGCCATCGCCGACCGCCTTGCGCACCGCCGACAGGCGGGCAAGATCCTCCGAACCGTGCGGCCTGCCGATCTTCACTTTTGAGCCGCGAAATCCCTTGGCCTTGGCGGCCAGCGCGTCGTCGACCAGTGCCTGCGTCTCGATATGCAGCCACCCGCCTTCGGTCGTGTAGAGCGGGCAGCGGTCCTTGGCACCGCCGGCCAGTTTCCACAGCGGCAGGCCCTGCTTCTTCGCTCGCAGATCCCACAGAGCGGTATCGATCGCCGCGATCGCGATTGCGGTGATCGCGCCGATCGTCGTGGCATGCGTGGCGAATTCGAGATCGTGCCAGATCGCCTCGATCATTTCGGGGTCGCGGCCGATCAGGCGCGGCACCAGATGGTCGGAGAGGAGCCGCATCACCGACGAGCCGCCGGTGCCGATCGTGTAGCTGTAACCGGTACCGACCGCGCCGTCGGAATCCGTGATGGTGACGATCGGCGTTTCCTGGCTGACGAAGCTCTGGATCGCGTCGGTGCGCTTGACCTTGGGCACAAGGTCCACCATGCAAAGGTCGACTTTCTCGATTTTGGCCATGCCGATCAGCTCCGCAGCGTCTTTCCGGTCTCGGTGGCAAACAGATGCGCCTGCGACATGTCGAGGCTCATGGCGACCCGCTCCCCCGGCCGCAGCGGCCTCGGATTCAGCATCCGCGAAACCCAGTCTTGGCGGTTGAATTCGACGAACACCAGCGTCTCGTTGCCGAGCGGTTCGGTGACCGTGATCGGCAGTTCGATCTGGTGGACGTCGGCCGCAGCGCCGGAGCTGATGCCATGGCCGGTTGGGTAGATGTCATCCGGCCTCAGTCCGAACACCACTCTATCGCCGGTCGCGACATTGGCCTTGAACTGGCCGGGCAGCGGCAGCTTTTCGCCGCTGGCGAAGACCAGCTTGCCGTCATCGACTGTCGCTTCGTGCAAATTCATCGGCGGGGAGCCGATGAAGCCCGCGACGAAGCGCGTCGCCGGCCGCCGGAAGACTTCGTCGGGCGTGCCGACCTGTTCGATGTGACCGTCGCGCATGATGACGATGCGGTCGGCAAGCGTCATCGCCTCGACCTGGTCATGTGTGACGTAGATCACCGTCGACTGCACCTTGGCATGCAGCTTCTTGATCTCGGTGCGCATCTGCGTGCGCAATTTGGCATCGAGATTGGAAAGCGGCTCATCGAACAGGAACACATCGGGGTCGCGCACGATGGCGCGGCCCATGGCGACGCGCTGGCGCTGGCCGCCGGACAGTTGCGAAGGGCGGCGATCGAGCAGCGCGTCGAGGCCGAGGATGGTCGAAGCTTCGGCGACGCGGCGCTCCATGTCTTCCTTGGCGGCGCCGGCGATCTTCAGGGAGAAGCCGAGATTCTCGCGCACCGTCATGTGCGGGTAGAGCGCGTAGGACTGGAACACCATCGAGATGTTGCGCGAGCGCGGCGGCAGGTCGTTTACCACCCGCCCACCGATATCGATCGAACCGGCGCTGATCTCCTCCAACCCGGCGATCATGCGCAGCGTCGTCGACTTGCCGCAGCCGGACGGGCCAACCAGCGCGATGAATTCGCGGTCGGCGATGTCGAGATCGATACCGTGCACGATCCCGATATTGCCATAACGTTTGGTCAGCTTGGTGAGGGTAATGGTTGCCATTGGATCAGCCTTTCACCGCGCCGGAGGTCAGGCCGCCGACAAGGTGTTTCTGGACGATGTAGGTGAGGGTGAGCGCCGGAATGATCATCACCACGGCCAGCGCGCACATGCCGCGCCAGTCGATGGTGAACTCGGCGGTGTAGTCGAGCAGGCCGACCGGCAGGGTCTTGGCGCTCACCGAGCGTGTCAGTTGCGAGGCCAGTGCGAATTCGTTCCAGCAGGTCAGGAAGGCGAAGATCGCGGCCGACGCGATGCCCGGCCCGGCGAGCGGGAACTCGACCTGCCAGAAAGCCTGCCAGCGCGTGCAGCCATCGATCTGCGCTGCTTCCGCGAGGTCCTTCGGCACCTGGCGGAAGAAGCCGTCGATCAGCCAGATGGTGAACGGCACGTTGAGCGCGACATAGGCGAGGATCAGCCCGAAATGCGTGTCGATGATGCCAAGCCGCACATAGAGGAAGAACAGCGGTAGCGACAGCGCGATGCCCGGCACCGTGCGCGTCAGCATCAGGCCGAGGAACACGCTGGACTTGCCGTGGAAGCGATAGCGCGCGAAGGCATAGCCACCGGCCATGCCGATGGCCACTGCAATGACCGTCGAGGTCACCGAGATGATCAGCGAGTTGCGGAAATATTCGATCACCGGGATGCCGCCCTTGCCGATGCCGGAGAACATCGCGATGTAGGCGTCGAACGAAATCTCCTGCGGGATCCACACCGGTGGCTTGGCCATGATCTCGACCGCCGGCCGCAGCGACGAGAGGACGATCCACAGGCCCGGCAAGCAGATGGTCAGCATCGCCAGGAACAGGCCGATGCGATAGATGATGCCCAACAGCCGGCGCTTGAGGCGGGCGGAAGAATTCTCGTCCATTCTCACCACTCAGCACCGATCTGCGTGCGCGCCGCGGCGAGCTTGTTGAAGAAATAGACGGTGAAGGCGATCGACAGCAGGATCGAGAAATAGGCCATGGCGTTGGCCATGCCCATGCGTCCGTCGCTGTAGGCGGTGCGCGCCACCAGTGTCCAAAGCAGTTCGGTGCGGCCCGCCGGTCCGCCATCGGTCATGATCTTGACGATGTCATAGGCGCGCGCCACGTCGAGCGAACGTATGGTCATGGCAATGTAGGCGAACGGCATGACGAACGGCCACGTCACATAGCGGAAAGTCTGCCACGGCGTGCAGCCGTCGACCCGTGCCGCCTCGATCGGCTCCTTGGGCATCGCGAGCAGTCCGGCGAGGATCAGGATCGCGAAGATCGCCGTCGACGACCAGATCTCGGCGATAGAAATGGCGATGAAGGCGAGATGGCCTTCGATCAGCCACGGTATGGCATCCCTGGTGATGCCGAGCGACTGCAGGGCATTGTTCACCAGGCCGATATTGTCGTTGAACATGAACTTGAACTGGAAGCCGACCAGGATCGGCGAGAACATCATCGGAAACATCATCAGCGTGCGCAGGACACGCTGGCCGCGCGTTGCCTTCTCGACCAGCATCGCAAGTCCGAGGCCGAGCAGCATTTCGAGATTGAGCGCGATGGTCAGCAGCAGTACCGTGCGGCCGAACGCCCACCAGAAATCGGTGTTGGACAGGATTGAAAGATAGTTCCTGAAGCCGATGAAGACGTAAAATGTCTCGGGCCGCGTCAGGCGGAAAGGCGTGAAGCTGGAGTAGAGCGACAACAGCAACGGCACGACAACAACCGCCGCCAGCACGATCATGGCCGGAAGCAGCAGCAGGAATGGCGCGGACGGCTTGAAGCCCTTCATCAGAATCCTTGAGGTGTTTGCATTGGACGGCGGTGCGCGGGCCTGGGGCGAAGGATCAGCGTAAACAGCTGAGCATCCCGCGAAAACGCGGTCGCCTCCCCCATTTTCTGATGGAGGAGGCAGCCCTGGGAACCGTTACTAGAGCTTGCCGGCGTCCTGGAGGATTTGCGTCGCCTTGGCGGCGGCTTCATCCAGTGCCTGCTTGGACGTCTTGTCGCCGAGGATCGCCGCCTGCAGTTCGGGATAGACGGCGTTCGAAATCTCGATCCATTCAGGCGTCTGCGGCACGGCAAAAGCGTGCTTGGCCTCTTCCTGGAAGGCGGTAAGAACCTCCTTCTTGTAAGGATCGTTTTCGGCCTGCTTCAAGTCCCAGTCCCACACGGCCGTGCGGGTCGGTAGCGGACCTGCGGCAGCCTCGAGCTTCTGGCTGTCCTCGTTGGTCAGCCACCATACCAGCGAGGCCGCAGCCTCCTTATTCGGGCAATTCTCGGTCACCGAGAAACCATGGAAGCCGGACCAGCCGGTGCGCTTGCCAGAAGAACCCTTCGGCGCAACCTTGACGCCGACATTGCCGGCGACTTTCGACGACTTCGGGTCATTGAAGAAGCCGGCCCAGCCCGGCCAGTCCAAGTTGATGGCGACGGTGCCCGAAGCAAAGCCCTGGCCGAGATCGTCCCAGAGATAATTGGTGGTTCCGGCCGGCACGGCCTTCGCCTTGTAGAGGTTGACGAACCAGTCGAGCGCCCGGATGCCGGCCTCGGAATTGAAGACCGGCTTGCCGTCCTTGCCGAGATACTCGCCGCCCTCGGCGACGACCATCTCGTAGAAGCGGCCGTTGATCGCCTCTTCCTTGCCGGCGAACTGCGTGCCGTAGAAATTTGGCGGGTTGGCGAAGAATTCGGCCTGGTCGGTGACTTCCTTCCAGGTGTCCGGCGGCACCAGGTCATAGCCGTATTTCGCCTTGAACTTGGTCTTGTTGTCGGCGTTGTCGTAGAGGCTCTTCTGGTAGTAGAGCGCCGAAACGTCGAATTGCGCGCGCGGCAGCATCTCCAGCTTGCCGTCGATGGTTGCCGACTTGATCGTCGACGGCACAAAGGCGTCGATCTCTTCCTTAGGCAGCAATTTGCTGAGGTCGGTGTAGAGGCTCGTATACTGCGGCGCGAACGACGAATGGTTCCAGCCGACGCACCAGTTGGTGCTGCCCGAGGCAATGTCGGACTTGAGCTCCTTGTCGATGTCGAAGCCGTTCTTCTTGGTCAGGATGTTGACCTTGGCGCCGGTCGCCTTTTCCCATTCGGGAATGCGCTCGTAGAGTTTTTCATATTGTTGGCCGCCGATCAGTTTCACGTCGACGGTCACACCTTCGAACTTGCCGGGCAGGTCGCCGGCAAAGGCCGTGCCCGCAGCTGACGCAAGCAACAATGCGCCGGCGGACACGCCGGAAAGCAGTCTGTTCATTGATATCCTCCCTTGGTGCCGCCTCAGCGGCGACCGCAACTCGTCTGATGACAAGAAGTCCTACATTCATATACAAACAAAACATTCACGGACACGTCAAGACGAAATTTGTTTCCGCCAGCCATGTTCCTGCGTATATGAAGGATGAAATTCACTGGAGGGATGAGTCATGGACGATAGCGAAGACGAGCGCTACCGAGCGCCGGCGCTCGACAAGGGACTCGATATCCTCGAACTGCTGGCGGGCGTCGACGGTGGTCTTACGCAGGCCGAAATCGCCAAGAAACTCGATCGCAGCCCCAACGAATTCTACCGCATGCTGGATCGGCTGGTGCGGCGCGGCTACGTCACGCGGCTCGACGGCGACCGCTATTCGCTGACGCTCAAACTGTTCGGACTGGCGCAATTGCACGCGCCCGTCCGTCGGCTGGTTTCCTACGCCACACCGCTGATGCGCGAATTGGCCGAGACATCGCAGCAGGCCAACCAACTCGTTGTTTTTGATCGCGGTTCCGCCGTCGTCATCGGCCAGCAAGAGGCACCGAACTACTGGGGGATTTCGATCCGGGTCGGCTCGCATATCAGCCTGTTCGACACCGGTTCGGGACATGTGCTGCTCGCCTTCCGCTCACCGGAAGAGCGTCAGATGATGATTTCGGAACACGTCCGCAGCACCGACAAGACGGCGCAGTCGGCCGAGTTCTTCACCCGGCTCGACCAGATCCGCGACCGCGGTTACGAGATGATGGCCTCGATGCAGACCGCCGGGGTCTTCAACCTGTCCGCTCCGGTGCGCAGTTCCGACGGCAAGGCGATCGCCGCGCTATCGATTCCCTATATCACCGTGGTCAACGCGCCGTCGGCACCAGACATTACCCGGACGATCGAGTTGTTGCTGGCAACATGTCAAAAGCTGTCGCACCTCGCGGGCTCGGCAGTCGGCTCATCGGCGTGAATTCTTATTTGAATGAAGAATTCCTCCGTGAGATGATCTGAAACAGCCACGAGGAGGAGCCCGTCATGATCATCGACACCCATTTGCATCTCATCGATCGCTCAGCCTTGCGCTATCCCTGGCTGTCAGGCGTGCCGGCGCTCAACCGCGATTTCTCCTATGAGGAATATTCCGTGGAGGCGCAGCGTGTCGGCATCGGGCGTGTGCTGCATATGGAGGTCGATGTCGACCCGGCCGAGATCGAGGCTGAGACCCTTCGGGTCGAAGGGCTGGCACGGCAACCCGGCAGCATGCTGGCTGGAGCGATCGCATCCTGCCGCCCCGAAGAGGCGGATTTTCCGGCCTATCTTGAAAGGCAGCGAGCAAATCCGTTCGTCAAAGGGTTCCGCCGCGTCCTCCATGTCGTGCCGGATGATCTCTCGGAAGGCGCACTCTTTCGTGAGAACATCAAGCGGCTTGGCGGCACCGGCCTGACCTTCGATCTCGTCGTGCTGCCGCACCAGATCCCGAAGGCATTCGCGCTGGCCGACCTGGCGCCGGATGTCCAGTTCGTTCTCGACCATTGCGGCGTGCCCGATATCAAGGGCGGAGCCGAGCATCCGTGGCGTGAACACATGAGTGAGATCGCGCGGCGCCCGAATGTCATGGCCAAGATTTCCGGTGTCGTTGCCTATGCCGATCCGGGCAGCTGGACGGCTGAGACGCTGCGGCCCTATGTCGAGCACACAATCGGCGCGTTCGGCTGGGACCGTGTTGTCTGGGGCAGCGACTGGCCGGTCTGCACGCTCGGCGGCGGCCTGTCGACCTGGGTGGCGGCGACCCATGCGCTCCTTGCAGGCTGCGGCGTCGATGAGCGCGACAGGCTCTTGTTCGCGAATGCCCGCAAACTGTGGCGGCTCGACTAGGCGAGCTCGCTTACGCTTTAGAGGCATCGCTTGATGCCGAACGATTCTCCCGGAACAGGCGATTGAGATCGGCAATGACCTCGGCGGCTTTGTGCCGGGAGGTCATGCCGGAAAGGATGCGGTCGGACGCCGCCTGCTGGAACGCCATATAGCCGTCATGGCGCGGCCGCACCCACGCACCCTCCAGCGTCGCGCGCGTGTCGCGATAGAAATTGCCTGTCGCTTCATTGACGGCCCGGTCTTCCCAGGCCGCCGCATGGCCGGGCTGCCCGCCAGCGGCGGCATAGGGACCGCGCTGGACCTCGCCGCTTGCCACCCAGTAGGCGAAGGCGATCGCGGCATCCTTCGCTTCGGCAAAGGCCGATACGGCTATGCCGGTGCCACCAAGCGCCGAACCGATCGGACCGCTGGAGCCGACGACCGGGATGTCGGCGAACGCCAGCCGGTTCGCGCGAAAACCAGACATTGCATAGGAAACATAGCCGTAGATCAGCGGTGCACAGATGATGCGGGAGCCGGCCTCCGCCATGCGTTCCGAAACTGCGATCGGATCCATCTCGAAGCAGGCGGGGCCGACCAGTGCGGCTATCTCGCGCATCGTCTCGAAGACTTCGCCGCCGGCGTCGGCATCGATGAGATCGCCGGACGGGTCCGTTGCGCAAGGGCGGCCAAAATTGCCGGCGAGCGTGTAGAACGCCATCAGCACGTGAGGCGGGCGCAATGGCAGCAGCACCCGGCCTTGGCGGGCTAGATCGAGCACATCGCTCCAGCGCGCCGGCGGCGCGTCGAGCGCGTCCGGCCGCCAGGCCTGGACCTGGCTGGCCGCATCGATCGGGAAAGCCCATTGCCGCCCCTGCCAGTTGTAGCTCGGATAGGACCGGCCGACGCTGCCCGAGGCAAGTGCTGCAAGTTCCGCCTCGCGGCCAGCGACATCCAACGGCTCGAGGCAGCGCTCCGCAGTGATCTGGCCGACATGCGGATGATCAATGACGATGAGATCATAGGCGCGCGCCAGTTCCTCGACCGGGAACGATTCGAAATCCTGCAGCGAGCGCTTGTCCCATTCGATGGTGATGCCAGTCTTCTGCTTCCACAGCGACGAGCAGGCGACCATAGGATCGTAGCCGCGCGGATGGCTCCAGGTCATGCCCTTGAGCGTGGGCACGCTCACAGGCCGAACTCCTCGCGGATTGCCGCACTGTGCTCGCCGATGCGAGGCGCTGCCCGATCGACCTTGGCTCTGACGCCATCGACCCGGAGCGGCGAACTGGTGGTCAGGATCGAGACATTATCCTCGCGCGTCACCGTCTGCAGAATATCGAGCGACTGGAAGCCCTCGCTCGCCAGCATCTCCGGCCAGGTCAGCACCTTGGCGCACCAGATGTCGGCCGGCTCGAGGACATCAAGCCACTCGTCGACGGTTTTAGTGGCTATCCGTTGCGCAATAATCGCCTTGATGTCGTCGCGCGCGGTGAACCAGGATGCAGGCAGGTCACGATAGGGCGCCAGCTCGTTAAGTGACAGCAGGTCGGCGAGCTTGGGGATCGGCGTCATGGCGATGGCGAGATAGCCGTCCTTGGCCGGGTAGACGCCATAGGGCGCCGACAGATAGGCATGTGCACTGCGGAAGCTGGAGCGGCGTGGCAAACGCCGGCCGTCGTTGAGATGCGTGGTCAGCACCTCGAACTGGAAGTCGACCAGCGCCTCCAGCAGGCTGGTCTCGATATGGCTCCCCTGGCCGGTGATGCCACGTCGCACCAGTGCCGCCAGAACGCCTTGCGCGCAGGCAGCACCGGCCAGCATGTCGCCGATGGCAAGGCCGAACGGCACCGGCCCCTGGTCTTCGTCTCCATTGAGCCACATCACGCCGGAACGCGCCTGCGCCAGCAGGTCCTGGCCCGGACGCTCGACCCAAGGGCCGTCCTCGCCATAGCCACTGATCGAGGCGTAGACCAGCCGCGGATTGAGCATGCGAACGGCCTCGTAATCCAAGCCAAGCCGCTCGATGACGCCGGGCCGGAAATTCTGGATCAGCACGTCGGCCTTGGCCAAAAGCCCGCGCAGCGCCTCGAGATCCGCCTCGTTCTTCAGGTCGACGGCAAAACTTTCCTTGGCCCTGTTGATGGCGTGGAAGATGGTGGAATCGCCGCCGATCTCGGTGTCACTGAGATAGAGCCGGCGCGAGAGGTCGCCGCCATCCGGACGCTCGATCTTGATCACGCGGGCGCCGAGGTCGAGCAGCCTCAACGAGCAGTATGGGCCCGACAGGAATTGGCTCATGTCCACGACAATGAGACCGGCAAGCGGCAATTCGGCTGCTGCCGGCATTGCTATTTCTCCGTCTTGCCGACGAAGTCGGCCGGGTTGCGGTACTTCACCGTCTGCAGGTGCTCGCAATAGAGGACGAGCTCGCCCTCGCCCTTGAACACTTCGTAGCTGGCGCGGATCAGCCCCATTTCCTTGTAGCGGGGCTTCTTGTCGAGGTTGGTGCGGATCGAATAGATCGTATCGCCGATGAAGACAGGCCTTATAAAGCGGAGCTTGTCATAGCCATAGGAAAAGGCGTTGATGCAATTGGTGGCGACCAGCCCAAGCCCGGCCGAGAAGACGAAAGCGCCGGCGATCAGCCGCTTGCCGAAAATGCCTTCGCTCTCGGCAAACATCTGGTCCTGCACATAGGGGTGAATGTCGAGCACCAGCGTGTTGAACAAATGGCTGTCGCCTTCCGCCATGGTACGCCGCAACGAGCGGATTTTCTGGCCGACCGGCCAGTCCTCATAGAACCAGTTCTCGGCATTCCACACCGGCAGCGCGGCATGGTCCTCAGGCATGTCTTTGGGGTGCGTCGAGGCGACGCCGACGGTAGCAGCGAAGTCGTTCATGGTCAGTTCCGCCACTCGTGCCGAAGGTCTCGCGCAACCGTTTGAACACGCGTCAAGCCGCCTGAATGCACGCCGTCTCCTCCCGTCAATCTTCTTTTGTAAATATTCTTTTCACATGTGGGATTACGATGCAAGCACGAAGAGGCGAAATGTCAGCCGCCCCCGCGCGCCGAAGTGGCGGCGGGGGAGGGGAGCAATTCATGCGCAAGGATTGTCAGGTATTTGCCTGCGAGGCGCTGAGCGATACCGGGCACGCCATCGAGATCGGCACGCGTCTGTCCGTTGGTTCGCCGAGCGCCCGCAAGCAGCCGCCTCGGACAAAGCTCAGGCCTGTTGTATTGCCGAGAGCTTCCAGTTCGCGCCATTCTCGCGCACGAACGTCCACAACTCGGTCGTCTCTGTCGGGTGGTCACCGTCGCCCTCGACGACCTTGCCGCTGGCCCGCTCGCGCGTCACGTCACGAGACTCGTAGCGCAATGCGGCCGTGGCATAGTCGCGGTCATCCTCGTGCCAGCTTTCCGCAATGTCGGCCTGCAACAAAGTGATGTCCGTCACCTCGTTCCTGAGACCTTTCTGGGCATTGTCGGCCAGCTCTTCCGAGAGATAGGACACCATCTCGGGGGTCGTCGCCCGGCGCAGAGCAGCATGGTCTTCGCGCCCGAAGGCTTCCTGAACATCGGTCAACAGCTGCTGGAATGTGTCGAGGTCGGTCTGGGCCAGCGTGATCTCCTCGGAACCGGTGTCCGCAGAGCCTCCCGAACCGCCGCCAAAGCCGGGAATCGTGAAAGGGCGCTCGGTCTGTTGCTGTGTCGTTGCGCGATTCTCAAACCGCGACGCCTGGGCATTGTCGGCACCGGCGAGCGCCTGGGCGGGACCGCGCGCGGATTGCGACCGGAAGAACCTGAGAGCCAGCATGATTGCGCCACCAATGAGCAGGGCCTGAAGCAGGAAACCGAACATGCCGGCCAGTCCGCCGAAGCCTTGGCCCACGAGCAGGCCGATCAGGCCGCCGAGCAGCAGGCCACGCATCATTGTCCCACCGAAGCCGCTCATGAAGCCGGGCCTCTGCATGCCGGCCTGCGGCTGCCGGGCCGCGTTGTTCACACCGGTGTTGGGCGTCATCGAACGCTCGACCGGTGCGGTCGGCGCCGGTGCGGTTCTGGTCGGCGGTGCCGATTGGAACGTGCGCATGCCACGACTGCCGAAACTGCCGCCGCGACGGGCCTCGGCATGATCCATCGCGACCATGGAAAATGCGAGGAACAGTCCTGCAACGAGGGCTGCAAATCGGCTTGTGCGCGAAATCATCGGGATGGACCTTTGTCGATGCGGTTTTGAAGTTTTCAGCAAACGCCGGCCCGGGGTATCGGGCGTGGTGCGGTCAATCGAACAACTCTTCGAAAAATGATTTCTTCCGCTTCGGATAGCGGTGGCCCTGCGAGCGGGAATAATCGTCATCGCGCCCTTGGCCATGTTGCGGCTGGGAGAATGCTGCCGGCTGCGGCGCGGGCGAAGCCTCCCTGCCGGAACGCTCGATTATCTTGTCGAGTTCGCCTCGATCAAGCCAGACGCCGCGGCACTGCGGACAGTAATCGATTTCGATACCCTGGCGTTCGCTCATCACGAGCGCGACGCGACAGGAGGGGCAAACCATACCAAGGACGGAAGATGTCATGTGGGGCTCCAAACCAAAAGTATTTGAGCCCGCTTGATCGAAAGGAATGGAAACGGGCCCGTTAAGCGGTCCGACATCACAATCGCCAAAAGCGACTGTCAGAGGGGCCCGGCCCGCACGGCACAGTTAGGAGTGCAGAGTCCCGCCTTCAAGGGCGATGCTGCTGGCAACGGTGATTTGTTCGCCATCTCTGCTCAAACCGTCACCACGATCTCAGATCGTCACCACGATCTTGCCGAACTGCTCGTTCGATTCCAGGTAGCGATGCGCTTCGACGATCTGGTCGAACGCAAAGGTCCTGTCGATGATCGGCCTCAGCGTTCCGCTCTCCAGACCGTCTAGGATGAACGCCTTGGCCGTTTCCAGTTTCGCCGGGTCGCCGGTGATCTCATGGACGAGGTAGCCGCGCAGCGTCAGCGTCTTGCCCAACACTGCGCCCAAAGGGAACGGCGTCGGCTCGCGGCTGAGGCCACCATATTCGATGAGGATGCCGCCGCGTGCCATTGCCGCCGTCAGCGGCTCGAAAACCGGGCCGCCGATAGCATCGAAGACGACGCGCACGCCTTGCTGCCCTGCGATCTCATTCAGCCATGCCGACAGATCCTCCTCGGCCGAGACCACGACATGCGCCGCACCGGCGTTGAGCAGCACCTGCTTCTTGGCTGACGTTCGCGTCACCGCGATCACGGTCGCGCCGACCCAGTTGGCGATCTGGATCGCGGCAAGGCCGACACTGCTCGATGCAGCGGTGATGACGACCATATCTCCGCTGTGCAGGTTAGCGATGTCGATCAACGCCCCATAGGCGGTCAGATACTGCATCCAGACCGCCGCTGCAGTCCGCCAGTCGAGCGATGGCGGGTGCTTGACGACGAGATTGGCGGGATAGGTGACCAACTCGCCATAGGCTGGCCAAAGGATCATTGATTGCGGCGGGATGATACTAACGCTGTCGCCAGCCATAAAGTCGTTCACGCCTTCGCCCACCGCCTCGATAACACCTGCCGCCTCGAGGCCAAGCCCCGAGGGCAGCGTCGGCGTCTCGATATAGGCACCGGCGCGCAGCAGTGCCTCGGCGCGATTGAGACCAAGCGCCTTGACGCGGATTTGGACTTCGCCCGGACCCGGTCGGGGCAATTCGACATCCTCGATGCGTAGAACCTCGGGGTCTCCATGCCGGTGAAAGCGAACTACACGCGCCATTCGGTATACTCCAAATTATCTGAACCGAATGAGCTATGCAGCTAGGTTCGACGAGGATAAATGGCTGCAAAGGAGAACAGTAGAAAGCAGGAGTTCCGAATATGGATAGGCTTGAGAGCATGGCCGTGTTCGTCAGGGCTGTCGACCTCGGCTCGTTCGCAGCCGCGGCGGTCGCACTCGATCTGTCCGGACCGATGGTTGGCAAGCATGTCCGGTTTCTTGAGGAACGGCTGGGCGTGCGTCTGCTCAACCGGACCACGCGCAGGCAGAGCCTGACCGATTTCGGACGCGCATACTATGAACGCTGCCGCGTGGTGCTGGCCGAAGCCGACGCCGCCGACGCGCTAGCCGCCGATCAGCTTGCGGAGCCGCGTGGGAAATTGCGTGTCACCATGCCGGCGCATTTCGGCCGCCACTGCGTGACGCCCGTGCTGCTGCAATTGGCGCGGCAATATCCAATGCTGGAGCTGGATCTGTCGCTCAGCGACCGCTTCGCCGACCTCGCCGAGGACGGCTACGATCTTGCCATCCGCACCGGTGCCCTCGACGACAAGGCGGGCGTGATCGCCCGTCGCGTCGCGCGCCAGGGCATGGTCGTCTGCGCCGCACCCGCTTATCTCCAACGTCACGGCGAACCGCGGCGCATCGAGGATCTCGTCGACCATCAAGCGATTGTCTACCGCCGGCTCGGCCAGATCGTTCAACCGTGGCTGTTTGTGCGCGAGGGGCAACTCACGCAAGAGATCACGCCAGCCGGCCGGCTGCGTCTCGACGATCTCGATGCCATCGCCGACGCGGCTGCCGAGGGCATGGGGGTCGCCTGGCTGCCCTACTGGCTGGTGCGTGACCGCATCCGGGCCGGAGCGCTGGTGGCGCTGTTGCCGGATGAGCCGCGCTTTCTCTACGACTGCTACGCGCTTTGGCTGCAGACGCCGCATTTGCCATTGAAGGTGCGGCTGGCCGTGGATGCACTGGCCGCCGCCTTGCCGAAATCGATGGCCTGATCAGGCCAAAATGCGATCGCCGATACAGGCGGATGCGGTCGATGCCCTTGGCGCCGACCGGAAACGCGCAGCCCAGACTGATGCAAACGTGATTGGGGCCGACCACGTCGGCAAGACATCCGATGTGGTCGGGCCAGACTGTCCGACACGGATTTGATCGCCCCTGAGTTCATGAAACAGCGCAAAAAATCATTTTACCGAGCCAAACGCCTTGTGCAATGTGGGGATGGAGGATCGAAATCGTGCCATTCGTCACCATCGGCGGCATCACGCTGCACCATCGCCACATCAAGGCGACCGGCAATGTGCGCCCGATCATATTCATCAATTCGCTGGGCACCGACTTCAGGATCTGGGACGACATTGTCTCGGCGCTTGATGGTGAAATGCCGCTGGTGGTCTATGACAAGCGCGGCCACGGGCTGTCCGATATTGGCGACATCAGTTCGATCGACGATCATGTCGATGACCTCTCAGGCCTCATCGATCATTTCGGATTGAGCAAGGTCGTGCTGTGCGGCCTATCGGTCGGCGGCCTGATCGCGCAAGGCTTCTATCGCAGGCGCCCAGAAATGGTCGAAGGCCTGATCCTGTGCGACACGGCCCATAAGATCGGCACCGCCGAAAGCTGGAACGCACGCATCGCGGCGGTCAAAAGCAAAGGCATTCAGGAGATTGCCGGCGCGGTTCTCAAAACTTGGTTCACGCCGGCATTCCACGCGCAGCGTCAGCCTGACCTGAACGGTTATTGGAACATGATGACCCGGCAGGCGCTTGCCGGTTACATCGGGACTTGCGCGGCCGTTCGCGATGCGGATTTCACCGACAGCGCGCGGCGCATCGCGGTACCGACGCTCTGCGTCGCCGGCGACCAGGATGGCTCGACGCCTCCCGATCTTGTCCGATCCCTGGCCGACCTTATCCCCGGCGCGCGCTTCGAAATCATCGGCGACGCAGCGCACATTTCTTGTGTTGAACAGCCAGAGGCACTGGTCGCCCTGATCCGCGATTTTATCGCATCGCTTGCCTCCGGAGCCGAAACCGATGGATGAAGTCCCCGTCAACGAAGCCAGATATCGCACCGGTCTCGCGGTGCGCCGCTCGGTGCTAGGCGATGGCCATGTCGACCGCGCCGAGGTCGCCGCCACCGATTTCGACCGGCCTTTCCAGGAGTTGATCACCGAGGCGGCCTGGGGAACCGTGTGGGCACGACCGGGCTTCACCAAGCGCGAACGTTCGATCGTCACGCTGGCGCTGCTGGCCGCACTCGGCCATGATGAGGAGGTCGCCATGCATGTGCGCGCCACCGTCAACACCGGTGCCTCGCGCGACGATATCTGCGAAGCTTTCCTGCATGTCGCCATCTATGCCGGCGTGCCTGCCGCCAACCGTGCCTTCAAGATCGCCAAGGATGTGTTTTCGGAAATGGACGGTGCCAAGAATGCCCGCTGAGTCAGGCTTGAACCGGAGACCCGAGACCGGCGCCTTTTTCCAGCGCGACCGGACATGGCATCCGCCGGCCCTGACGCCGAACTACAAGACTTCGGTGCTGCGCTCGCCTCAGAAGGCGCCGCTCGCTTTCGACAACACACTGTCGGAAATAACAGGTCCTGTCTTCGGCCACGCCATGTTGGGCGAACTCGACGCCGACCTGATCCACAATTTCGCCGGACCCGGCGAGAGCGCCATCGGCGAGCGCATCATCGTCTATGGGCGGGTGCTCGACGAGCGCGGCGTTGGCGTGCCCGGCGCGCTGCTCGAATTCTGGCAGGCCAATGCCGGTGGCCGCTATCGCCACAAGAAGGACGGCTACCTGGCGCCGCTCGACCCGAATTTCGGCGGCTGCGGCCGTGCCATATCAAGCGACGATGGCGGCTATGCCTTTCGTACCGTCAAGCCCGGGCCCTATCCCTGGCCGAACGGGCCGAACGACTGGCGGCCCTCGCACATCCATTTCTCGGTCTTTGGCCATGGCTTCGCGCAGCGGCTGATCACGCAGATGTATTTCGAGGGCGACCCGCTGATCTGGCAGTGCCCGATCGCGCGTGGCATCCCCGACAAGTCAGCCGTCGAGACCCTGATCGCCGCGCTCGACATGCAGGCGACAATCCCCTTCGACGCGCGCGCCTACAAGTTCGACATCGTGCTGCGCGGGCGGCGCTCATCGCTGTTCGAAAACAGGCTGGAGGGCAATTGATGGCCCAGTCGCTCGACCGGCTGAAGGAGAGCCCCTCGCAGACCGCGGGACCATACGTCCATATTGGGCTGACGCCTAATTTCTGCGGCATCGGCGGCGTCTATGCGAGCGACCTTGGCGCCACCATGGTCAACGACAAGACCAAGGGTGAGCGCATCGGTCTTCGCATCCGGGTGCTCGACGGCACCGGCACGCCGCTCAAGGATGCGCTGATCGAGATCTGGCAAGCGGATGCGGACGGGCTTTACAACTCGCCGGTTGAATTGCGCGGTGCTGCCGATCCGAATTTCTTCGGCTGGGGCCGCTGCCCGACCGACATGGACACCGGCCTGTGCACGTTCGAGACGATCAAGCCGGGCCAGGTGCCGTTCAGGGATGGCAGCCTGATGGCGCCGCACATCACGCTCTGGATCGTCGCGCGCGGCATAAACCTCGGCCTCCACACACGGCTCTATTTTTCCGACGAGGAAAAGGCCAATGCCGGGGATGCGATCCTGGCACGCATCGAGCACCGCATCCGCGTGCCGACGCTGATCGCCGAGCGCCAGGGCGATATTTATGTGTTCGACGTCCATCTCCAGGGGGAGAAGGAAACGGTCTTCTTCGACAGCTAGGAGATCCGCGACATGACCGTATCGCCTTTCGATCATCCGCTGCTCTCCGCGCTCCTTGGCGACGACGAGGCATCAAGGCATTTTTCGGTCGAGGCGGAAATCGAGGCCATGCTGGCGTTCGAGCGCGCATTGGCCGAAGCGGAAGCCGAAAACGGGATCATCACCAGGGATGCGGCGGCAGCGATCGCGGCGGCGCTGGCCACGTTCCAGCCCGACACTGCCTTGCTGCGGGCCGCTGTCGCCAAGGACGGCGTCATGGTGCCGGAACTGGTGCGCCAGATCAGGGCGGCGGTCGGCGAACCGCATGGCGAGAAAGTGCATTTCGGCGCGACCAGCCAGGACGTCATCGACACCGGCCTTGTGCTCCGGCTGAAGTCCGTCGTCGAGCATCTCGGGCTGCTGCTGACCGAGACCATCATCCGGCTCATCTCATTGGAGGAGCGCTTCGGGGGCAGGGCGCTGACCGGCATGACCCGCATGCAACCCGCGATCCCCATTCATATCGCGGATCGCATTGCGGCGTGGCGGGCACCTCTGGAGCGACATCAGGAAAGACTGTCGGGACAGTCCGGGCGTTTGCTGGTGGTGCAGTTTGGCGGCGCTGCCGGCACGTTGGAAAAGCTTGGCGATAAAGGGCCGGCGGTACGCGCGGTCCTTGCTGCAAAACTCGGCCTTGGCGACGCGCCGCAATGGCAGAGCCAGCGTGACGCGCTCGCCGACTTTGCCGGCTGGCTTTCGTTGGTGACGGGCAGCCTTGGCAAGTTCGGCCAGGACATCGGGCTGATGGCGCAAGGTGGATCCGAGATCGAACTGTCGGGTGGCGGCGGCTCGTCGGCCATGCCGCACAAGCAGAACCCGGTGAAGGCCGAAGCGCTGGTGGCGCTTGCCCGCTTCAACGCCACGCAGCTCTCCGCCATGCATCAGTCGCTTGTGCATGAACAGGAGCGCTCAGGCGCGGCATGGACGCTGGAATGGCTGTTGCTGCCGCAGATGGTCGTCGCCACCGCCGCGTCGCTGCGGCTTGCCGCCGAACTCGCCGCACAGGTCGAAAGTCTCGGCCACTGATGCGCAGCCAAGTCGTTATCATCGGTTCGGGACCGTCCGGCCTGCTGCTCGGCCAACTGTTGGCTGGCATCGGCGTCGAGACGATCATTCTGGAACGCGCGAGCCGCGAGCACGTGCTTGGCCGCGTACGCGCCGGCGTACTCGAACAAGGCACTGTCGAATTGCTGGAGGAAGCGGGTGCTGCGGCACGGCTGCACGCCGAGGGACTGCTGCATTCCGGCATCTCGCTCGCCTTCGACGGACGCCTGCACCGCATCGACCTTACCGCCCTCACCGGCGGCAAGCATGTCACCATCTACGGCCAGACCGAGGTTACGCACGATTTGATGGACAAGCGCGACGCGGCAGGACTGACCACGGTCTATGAGGCGGCCGATGTCGCGCTGCACGATTTCGATTGTGAGGCACCTTTCGTCACCTATGACAGGGACGGCGCAACGCATCGTATCGACTGCGACTTCATTGCCGGCTGCGACGGCTATCACGGCATCAGCCGCAAATCTGTGCCAGCGGATGCGCTGAAGACCTTCGAACGGCACTATCCGTTCGGCTGGCTCGGCGTGCTGGCCGAAGTTCCGCCGGCCGATCATGAACTGGTCTATGCCAATCACGAGCGAGGTTTCGCGCTTTGCTCGATGCGTTCGACGCATCGCAGCCGCTACTATGTGCAGTGCCCTGAGGACGATCGCGTCGAGGCGTGGTCCGACGACCGCTTCTGGGACGAGTTGCGTAGCCGCTTGCCGGAACAGACGGCGGCAAGTGTCATCACCGGCCCATCCTTCGAGAAGTCGATCGCACCGCTGCGCTCTTTCGTTGCCGAGCCGCTGCGCTTCAACAGGCTTTTCCTGGTCGGTGACGCCGCCCACATCGTGCCGCCGACCGGCGCCAAGGGCCTGAACCTTGCCGCCAGCGACGTGCGCTATCTCTTCGCCGGTCTTCGCGACTTCTACGTCGAGAAATCACACGCTGGCATCGACGCCTATTCCGGCAAGGCGCTGGCGCGGGTCTGGAAGGCAGTGCGCTTCTCCTGGTGGATGACGACGATGCTGCACCGCTTTCCCGACACCGGCGAGTTCGGCCAGCGCATTCAGGAGGCCGAGCTCGACTACCTCGTGCAGTCGCGTGCCGCTTCGACCGCACTTGCGGAGAATTATGTCGGCCTGCCGTACTGAGGGCTGCGGATCATCCGGCGCCTTGCTGCCTGGCAAAATCTAATAGCATCGGGCGCTGCCCCTTTAGGATCTTCGCTTCGGCCTCGGGCAAAGTGAACCAGCCCGCTTTGTCGATCTCCGGGAACTCCTTCAGGAATCCTGACTTTGGCGGCCATTCCATGGTGAAGATGTTGCTGTTGATGGCAGCCACATCGATGTCGACGGTCGGTTCGACAGACCAGGCCACGACGATCTTTCCGCCCGGTTGCCTGTAGTCGCCGAGGCGCGTGAAGGAGCCGTCGATCCTGACGCCGAGCTCTTCCTCGGTTTCGCGTCGCGCAGCCGCCAACTCGTCCTCGTTCTCGCCGACGAGGCCCTTCGGTATCGACCACGCACCGTCGTCTTTCTTCGTCCAGAACGGCCCGCCCGGGTGAACCAGCAACACCCTGAGATCGCCGTCGCTACGGCGATAGATCAGCAATCCGGCACTGCGTTTTGCCATTGTGATGCGTCCGTTTGCGATGTTGGCAACGAAGACCTGCATTCTATCGACTGTGCGTGATCGTTGGTTCGAACCTTGCTTCACAGCATTGCGACGCTATGTCAGTTGCATCTGCATTGCGCCTCACCGACGAGTCCGGCAATCTGATACATCGCTTATTTGGCGGCTCGAAGGCTAGGTGACGATGCAACTCGGTCTTATTGGCTACTACAGCGACTTCGTGGTCTATCCGCTGGTTATCGCCGTGCTGGCAGTGGCCGGGCTGCTTGAGGCCGGCGAAGAGGGTGCGCCAGGCTGGATAGGCACTGTCCTCGTCTGTCTCTTCCTTTGGACGCTGACCGAGTACGTGCTTCACAGGTTCATCCTTCATCACATTCCCTACATCAAGGACTTGCACGAGCGTCATCATGTCGAGGAGCGCAGTTCTGTGGGCACTCCGACCTGGCTCAGCCTCGGTGTGCATGCGCTGGTCGCGTTTGTGCCTGTCTGGATGGTCTCAGGTTTCGCAATCGCAAGTGCCGTAAGTTGCGGGCTGATGCTGGGGTACCTCTGGTACATCAGCATCCACCACATGGTTCATCACTGGCATCCCAGCCATCCGAGCTATCTCTACACCCTCAAGCGCCGCCACGCCGTGCATCACCACATCGACGAATCGGCCAATTTCGGTGTCACGTCGGCATTTTGGGATCGGCTCTTCGGCACGGCACGGCTCTGATCCTCGGTTCTCGGCCTTCAACGCCTCTTTCCGCGACCGCCGAGAGACCTGGCCCCGCGCGGCCCGCTCTGAACCGGCGTGTTGTGCTGGTTTTCGTCGGACAGTTTGCGCCAGCGGGCAAGACGCTCCGGATCGAGCGTCCCGGATTTCAAGGCAGCCTGCACCGCGCAGCCCGGTTCATGCACATGCGTACAGTCGCGGAACTTGCAGAGTGGGGCGAGTTCGGTGATTTCAGCAAACAGCGTGTCGATGCCGGAGGCGACATCACTGACGTGCAATGTCCGCATGCCGGGCGTGTCGATCACCCAGCCGCCGCCGGCGATGGCGTGCAACGATCGCGACGTGGTGGTGTGGCGTCCTTTGGAATCGTGTTCGCGAATGCCCCCGGTCTGTTGCGGCGATTGCTGCGCCGGTCCGGCAAGCGTGTTGACCAGCGTCGATTTGCCGACGCCGGAGGAACCGATCAACGCCACCGTCTGGCCGACACCGCACCAGACAGCCAAGGCGGTTGCCGCATCTGAGGTGCGGGGATTCAGGATCACGACCGGCAGTCCACGCTGCAACGCGGCAGCCTGCCTTTCATACGCTTCGGCATCCTCAGCGGTATCGGCCTTGGTCAGCAGGATCACAGGCGTCGTTCCGGCCTCGTTGGCAAGCGCCAAATAGCGCTCGAGCCGGGCGGGATTGAAGTCGGCATTGCACGAGGTGACGATGAACAGCGTGTCGACATTGGCCGCGGCAAGCTGTGGCACCCTGCCGCCCTGGGTGCGGCGCTCGAGCACCGTCTTGCGGGTCAGGCGGCGTTGCACAAGCTGGTCATGCGCGTCGACGAGCACCCAGTCGCCGACGGCATAATCGCCTGTGTTCGCCTGCGCCGGCAGCGTCAGATCGACTGGCCCTGCCTGCGACAGGCCGGTCAGGCGGTCGCGATGGACCATGGCGATGCGCGTCGGGACGAGATTAGCCTCGCCGGGCTTGAGCTGGTCGCCGAAGAAATCCGTCCAGCCCAGGCTGGCGAGCGATGGTGTGGAGTGACCCGTCAAGGCTTTGACCGAGGCGTCGCAGACATTGGACAGTATCCTTGGCAAAATTGAAAGTGAGGCGGACCACAATCTCGGGTGGGCTGTGTATGGGCGGCGTGGCGGCATTTGGCAAGCAGGGCCGATGCCGTGGCCGATCAGCGCCGTAGCCGGCGGTCAGTCCGTCGCGCTGCCCGATGCCACACTTTCCATCCCGAACCCCTTGTCTCCGGTTTTAAAGCGTCCATAAATAATTAACGCGCGCAATATTTTTGCTTTGTATTGCGAAGTGTGAAAACTTGACTGAATAAGTTCGGCCAAGCATTGCTGCTTTCGGACAACGGCCGCATGAGTGGTAGCGGCTCGTCCGGTCGGCAATGACGGTATGGGGATCAGGAATATCGATGGCGGAGAAGACTCACCGCACGATGGATGACTTCGCCCAGGCATGCGGCGTGTCCCGGCCGACTTTGTCCAAATATTTCGACGACCCGGCAAGCGTGAAGCCGGCGACGCGGGCGCGAATCGAAGCCGCACTGCGCTCCTCGGATTATCAGCCGAACCTTTTCGCGCGCAACCTCAACCGCAAGCGCACCCGCAACATCGGCATCATCGTGCCGACGATCACCGATCCGTTCTACGCCGAGATGGTCAGCCGCATCGAATTTCGCTGCCGCGACGAAGGCTACTGGCCGATCGTCATCTCCTCGCATGGCTCGCCGAAGCTGGAGGTGGAGTCGGTCAGGACGCTGCTATCACTGAAGGTGGCCGGCGCGATCATCGCCCCGCTGGGGCTGGCCTCCGACCGCGGCGTTTTCGACAAGCTTGGACAGGACATTCCGGTCGTCTATTTCGACACCTATATCGAGGGCGATACGCCGTTCGTCGGCAATGACAACCGGCAGAGCGTGTCGACCATCGTCGATTATCTCTGCCGCTCCGGTGAGCCGCCGGCCTATCTCGACATTCCGCATGTCAACCACAACTCCGGCGAACGCCAGCAAAGCTATATCGTCGCGATGGAAACCGCCGGGTTCAAGCCGGTCGTCATCGAGGCTGCGCGCGACTACACCTGGGACTTCGAACGCATTGGCTACGAGCAGATGGAAAGAATGCTGGAGACCGGCACCTTGCCCGGCCGTACCATCCTGTGCGCCAATGATCGTCTCGCCTTTGGCGTAATGGCTGCCGCGTACTCGCGCGGCCTGAAGGTCGGCCGCAGGCCCGACTGCGATCTGCGCCTTGCCGCGCATGACGATCATCCGCTGAGCCGCTACACCTGTCCGGCGCTGACCACCATGGCGCAGGATTTCACCGCCATGGCCGGGCGCAGCGTCGAGATCCTGCTGGCTCTGCTGGACGAGACCGATCCGCCAAAGCAGGGCCTGTCGCGCACGGTCAAGCTCGGCGCGACGCTGGTGATGCGTCAGTCGGCCTGAGCGTTGGTCGTCGGCGAATTCCTCTCGAACTGGCGCCAGGCAGCCACCGCCTCGGCTACCGCATGTCGGCCCCCAGGAATATGGCGTCCCATCGAGACGAAGCCGTGGATCTGGCCCGGCCATTGCCGCAGGATCACCGGCACGCCTTCGGTTTGCAGGCGCGCGGCATAGGCTGTCCCTTCGTCGGCCAGGATGTCGTAGCCGGCAAGCGCCACGAAGGCCGGCGCGACACCGGCGAGGTGAGGCGCCAGCAGGGGCGAGACGCGCCAATCCAGCATGTCGTCGGGCGTTCGCACATAGTGGTCGCGGAACCAGGCCATGGTGCTTGCGGTAAGACCGAAGCCGTCGCCGAAGCGCCGATAGCTGTCTGCCATCTGGCGGGCGTCGGTGTTGGGATAGATCAGGATCTGCGCCGCAACGGGCGGCGCCAACCCATCGCGGGCGAGCAGCGCCAGCACAGCGGCGAGATTGCCGCCGGCACTATCGCCGGCCACGCCGATGCGCGTCTTATCGATGCCGAGACCGGCGGCATTCTCTGCCATGAAGCGCAGCGTTGCCAGCCCATCCTCCAGCCCGGCGGGGAATTTGTGTTCCGGCGCCAGGCGATAGTCGGGACAGACAATGACCGCGTTGCCGAGATTGGCCAGCCAGCGGCAGATCTCGTCATGCGAATCGAGATTGCCGATCACCCAGCCGCCGCCATGCAGATAGAGCAGCGCCGGCGCCCCGTTCGGTAGTGCGCCGATGCCGCGATGGATGCGCACGGTAATCGGGCTGTTCGGCCCCTCGATCTGCTGTTCCAAGGTCGTGGCTACCGGCTCGTGCTCTCCCTGCAGCGTCGGGAACGAAGCATTGTAGGCGGCGCGCGCCGCCGCCACGCTGCCGGTCTCGAACGGCTTGCCGCCGGCTGCGCGGCTGATTTCGAGGACGCGCAGCGCATCCGGGTCGAGTGTCATGGTCATATCCTCAGGCCAGCAGGTCGCTTGCCTCCTCTTCGGTCAGCAGGGCCGGCTGGACGACATCGCCCGCGATGGCGACCGAGCCCTGTGTCTCGCCGGAACGCAGGATCGCCTCCATGATCTCAAGCACATGCAGCGCAAGGCTGCCGGAAGCGCGCGGCGTGCTGCCGGTTTGAAGCGAACGCACCAGATCTGCGACGCCGAGCATGCGGTAATTGGCGCGATCGGGCGCCGCATAAGGCCAATTGCGGGCGCCATAGAGCTCGCCTTCACTGGTGAAATCCTTCCAGTCGGCGCCGCGTTCGGACAGCGACACGGTGCCGCCGAACGTGTCGGGATCGGGCAGGCGCAACGAGCCTTCCGTGCCGTGCAGCTCGATCGGATGGTTGGAATGGCGAAAGACATCCCATGAGGCGCCGAAGGTGACAGTTGCGCCGGAGCGGAATTCGAGCAGCGACAAAACGCTGGTCGGCGTGCCGACCTTGAATGTGGTGTTCTTGAACGGCCCTTCGGCTGATATCAGCCGTTCCTCCTGGCCGCGCGTCGCCATCGCCATGACGCGCTCGACCGGACCAAGCAGATTGACCAGCATGGTCAGGTAATAGGGGCCCATGTCGAACACCGGCCCACCGCCCGGCTGGTAGTAGAATTGCGGGTTGGGATGCCAGTGCTCCATGCCGCGCCCCATCATGAAGGCGGTGCCGGTGACAGGGCGGCCGATGGCACCCTCGTCCATCAGCCGGCGGGCGCGGCGTCCGGCGGCACCCAGGAAGGTGTCGGGCGCCGAGCCGAGCAGCAGGCCGCGCGATCTCGCCTCGTTGACCAGACGCTGTCCATCTGCGGCCGAGGTGGCGAGCGGCTTTTCGGTGAAGACGTGCTTACCGGCCGAAAGCGCGGCAAGTGAGATTTCGAAATGCGCCGCCGGAATGGTCAGGTTGAGGACAAGATCGATCTCGGGATCGGCCAGCAGCGCATCGACACCGAGTGCCTGGATGCCATATTCCTTCGCTCGCATCGCCGCCATGTCAGCCGAGATATCGGCGCAGGCGCGCAATTCGATCCCGCCGAAGAGAGCGGCATTGCGCAGATAGGTCATCGAGATATTGCCGCATCCGACGACGCCGATCCCGAGTTTCGTCTTTGTTTTTCCGTGCATTTCCGATCGTACCTCCCAATGCGGCCATTGTCTGCCGGCCCCGCCTAACCGGTAACGTGATCGCCTAGGATCGGGCTATACAGCATTTCAAATATTGACGCGCGTAAAACTTTTATACAACATACGAAAACGCTGGCTCGATATCGGGAGGCTGCCAGCCCTAGGAGGAGAAGATGACAGACATGAAAAACGGCCAACCGCCGGTACTGAGCCTGTGGGTCATGTGCGCATTTGGATATTTCCGTCGCCGCTAGGGACCGCGACGGGTCAGGCATAGATCACCTTGGCCCCGGTCCTATCAAGCTGGCTGCGTATCGCGCCGGACAGGCCATCGTCGGTGATCACAACATCGACGCTCGACAGCGAAAATGCCTTGGAGGTCCCGCTGACGCCCCATTTGCTCGAATCCGCAAGGAGGACAACGCGCCGGGCCATGCGCACGAGGTTCCGCTTCGTTCGCGCCATGTCTTCGTTCACGTCGACCACATCCAGTGACGCGTCGATCGCATGCGCTCCAACAAAGACCTGATGCGCTACCAAGCCGCCGAGAGCCGTGTCGGGATCGGTGATCAGCGTGCTCACCGTGTCTGGATAGACCCGGCCACCGATCATGTGAACGTCGAGTCCGGGCCGATGCATCAGATGCTGCACGATATTCATCGCCGTGGCCGCGACCACGACATTGCTGAGCGGCGGTAAAAGCATGGCAACCTGCATCAATGTCGAGCCGCCGTCGAAGATGACCGATTGGTTGTCCTCGAACAGGTCTATCGCTGCCCGGGCGATGCGTTTCTTTGCATCGAGGTTCGTTTGCATCCGCCGGGCAAACGCGGCCGTGGTCGAATCTGTGGTCCGGGTCACCGCGCCTCCACGGGTCTTGGTCAGCAGTCCCTTGCGGTCCAGTATCTCGAGGTCGGAGCGCACCGTGACTTCCGACACGCCAAAATCGTCTGACAGGTCCTTGATGCGAACCTGTCCGCTGCGTTGCACTTCACCCAGGATCGATTGGCGTCTCTGCTCCGACAACATTGCCTGTCCTTGCCTCCATGCGCCAAGCGATCGCCCTGGCCTCGGTTCACTCTACCAAAAATACGCGAATTCGAAAGCTTTCGAAAGATTGCATTTATCCTTTCTTTCGCAAACACTGATCCAGGATTTTGAAATCAATCGATTGGAGAGTTTTGGACTCATGAGCCTCGGAACCAAGGTGCGCCTGGCACGCCTCTTCTCACATCCATCTGGGAATCTTTTTGGCGGCGCGGTCGACCACTTTGTCGGCTATGGCGACGTGCGCAAAGGAGGTCTTGCCGACCTGCCAGGCGCGCTTGCACGCGTCATGGTGGGCAAACCCGACTACGTCAGCATCCAGCCCGGCACCGCGCGCCATCTGTGGCCGCAATACGCGGGCAAGGCTTCCCTGGTGATCCAGGCAGGCTGCTTCACCCCAGACGATCGCATCAGTGAACTGATTGCAACGCCCGAGGATGCGGTGCGCGCTGGCGCCGATGCGTTGGCCGTGGCCATTCCGGTGCGCGGCGCGACCGAGGGCAAATACATACGCTGGCTGACCGATTCGGTGAATGCGGCGGCCCGTTACGGCATGCCGGTGGTGGCGCATATCTACCCTCGCGATTTCACCGATGGGGCAAAAATCGTCTTCACCCCCGACGAGATCGCCTATGCGGCACGCATCGGCTACGAGTCCGGCGTCGACGTGATCAAGATCGGCTACACGGGCGATTTCGAGTCGTTTCGGGAGACCGTTCGGACCTGCCCGGTGCCGGTCGTGATCGCCGGTGGTCCGAAGACCGACACGCTGCTCGGCGCCCTTCAGCAGACGGCGGACGCCATCCGTGCCGGCGCGCGCGGTGCCGTGGTGGGCCGTAATCTCTGGGGGCATGGCGATCCGGAAAAGGCAGCGATTGCCTTTCGGGGCGTCATCCATGACGGCCTTTCGGCGCAAGACGCCTTGGCGAAGGCGGGTGCCTGAACGATGCCCACCGTCCCTTCAATCCTCGGCTTCGGAGCTATTGCGATCGACGACATCGTCTATGTCGATCAGCCGTTGTCGGCGGGCAAGGGAAAGGTTGTGCAAAGTGCCCGAGCTTTCGGGGGAAATGTCGCGACGGCACTTGCCGCCGTCGCGCGGCTCGGCGGAACCGCCGGCTTCGTCGGATGGCTGGGCAGTGCCGACGACGACGCCGTATTATGCGATCTCGTTGCGAGCGGCGTTGAAACCGCGTTCGCGCCGCGCCACCCGCACGCGCGCCCGGTGCGCTCGCGGATCACCGTCGGTTCGGATGGGGAGCGGTTCATCGCGTATGACGACGACGCGATGCTGGGCACCGCGCCGGACTTTCCGGACGAGGTCCTCAGCCGCGCGACCGTCCTGATCGTCGACAGTTACGGGATCGGGTCGCTGGATGTCGTGGCTCGGGCTCGCGATCTCGGCGTTGCGATCCTCGGAGATGTCGAATGGAGCCGCGGCCCAGCCACCGAGAGACTGATCGGGCTCTGCGACCATCTCATTCTTCCGCTCGGCTTTGCGCGGACCGCCACGGGCCGCCGGTCACCGGCCGAGATACTCGATGCATTGTGGTTGCCATCGCGGTCCGCCGTGGTTCTGACGGATGGTGGCAGGGGCGTTTTCTATCGCGGGCGCGACGAGACAGGGCTCTGGCACCTGCCTCCGCACCAGGTTGCCGTCGTCGACTCGACCGGCGCCGGTGACTGCTTTCATGGCGCCTATGCCCTTGCATTGACGCGCGGGGCCGGCACCGCGGGCCGGGTCGCATTCGCGGCCGCGGCGGCGGCCCTATCGATAACGGGGCGGGGCGGGCGCGAGGCGCTCCCGACCCACGACCAGGTCACGGAACTCCTGGCATCGACGAACGCGCCGTCGGCGGTCGAACTGAAATATGCGCGGCTCGATACCGGAACATAGCCCGAACTATCCGAGGAAATATTTCGCAGGTGAACATAAGCCGAGCATAATCATAAAAATCAGTGGCTTAGACTTGTGGAGGAGGAATATGGCAGAAGTCGTTCTTGAGAATATCTGCAAGACATACGGGAACAATTTTCACGCAATCGACCAATTGAACCTGTCGGTTGAGGACGGCGAGTTTTTGATTCTCGTCGGGCCTTCCGGCTGTGGCAAATCCACCGCGTTGCGGATGATCGCGGGATTGGAGGACGTCACCAGCGGCAGCCTTCGGATAGGCGGAGACGACGTCGTCGACATGCCGCCAAAGGACCGCGACATCGCGATGGTCTTCCAGAGCTATGCCCTCTACCCGCATATGTCGGTGTTCGAAAACATCGCCTTTTCGATGCGGTTGGCAGGCAAGCCGAAGGCCGAGCGCAAAAAGCGCGTGGACGAGATCGCCAAGACCCTTCAACTGACGTCTCTGCTGGACAGCAAACCCGCGAACCTTTCGGGCGGACAGCGTCAAAGGGTTGCCATGGGCCGCGCCATGGTGCGCGAGCCGGCAGCCTTTCTCATGGACGAACCCCTTTCCAATCTGGACGCGAAACTGCGTGTTCAAATGCGCGCCGAAATCACCAGTCTGCAAAAGCAGCTCGGCGTAACGACCATATATGTGACCCACGACCAAACCGAAGCCATGACGATGGGCGATAGGGTCGCGGTGTTGAAAGGCGGCGTGCTGCAGCAGGTCGACACACCCAAGAGGCTCTATGAATCGCCGGTGAACGCCTTCGTTGCCGGCTTCATCGGGTCTCCTTCGATGAACCTTTTCGAGGCGATCCTGACGGGCGACGAACTGATGTCCGGCGTCGTGTCCATCCGGCTACAGAATGCAGCCTTCGTGCGCAGGCCGGGCTTGAGGTCGTATGCAGGGCGCAAGGTCGTGTTCGGGATACGACCGGAGGATCTCTTTGACAGCAGCCTCGAATCCGGCCGCAAGTATCAGACGATACCGGCAAAGGTGACTTCGATCGAAGAACTCGGATCCGAACATATCGTCCATCTCAACATCGACGCGGTCCGGGTGGACTCCGGCGACCCTGACGCGGTGCAGGATTTCGGCCTGGCGTCGAATGCGGTGGCGAAATTCGAACCAGCCAGCACAGTCCGCTCCGGCTCGGAGATCAGGTTGGCCCTGGATGACGCCAAGCTCCATTTCTTCGATTCCGAGACGCACCTGGCGATCTGAATATCCGCGACAAGACCCGCGGGCGAGGGGAGGCGCCTGCATAATGAGACTTCTGAATAACCAGACGATCGGCCGCATTGTGCGGTCGATCCTAAAGAAGGAGGAGAAAATGACGTTTCGTATAAGACCCGCGATGCTGAAAATAGCCGCGGCCGCATGGTTGCTTGGCGCAACCGGCGCCATGGCGGATACGACGCTGGAATTCACCCAATGGTGGGAGCCAGAATTGCCGGCTGGCTCGCTCAGGGCAATCATGGATGACTTCGAGGCCGCAAACCCCGGAATCAAGGTGACACTGGTCAGCGGCCCCTACGCGACCACGCGAGACCAGATCTCGGTTGGTGCTGCAACCGGAACCCTCAGCGACGTCGTCGGTCTCGATGGTGCCTGGGTGAACAATCTGAATGCGCAGAACGCACTCGCCGACATGAATCCGATGATGGATGCGAGCGGTTTCGACAAGAGCCAGGTCGCGGACATCATCAAGGTGGACGGCAAGGCGGTGATGTTTCCCGTGGCTTCCTTCGTCTATCCGGTCTTCGTGAATTTGGACCTCGCCGCCCAGGCAGGCGTGACCAAGCTGCCGTCGACCCGTGCGGAGTTTCTCGAAGCCGCCAAGAAGATGACGCACGCCGACAAGAACCAGTATGGCTGGGTGCTGCCCCTGTCGCTGCAAACGCCATCCGGCGTCCAGAACGACATGATGTCGTGGGTTTGGGCTTCGGGTCAGTCGATGATGGCGAACGGCAAGCCAGACCTTGAGGGCAAACCGGTGGTCGATATGCTCACCTTCGTCAAATCACTCAACGACGCCGGCACCATCTCGCCCGGCATCGCCACCAAGACCGAGCAGGAAAAGGTCGAGGAATTCGTCAACGACCGCGCCGGGATGATGATCGACTCGCTCGCGCATGTGAACCTCATCCGCAAGCGCAATCCCAAGCTGAACTTCGACCTCATCCCGGTCCCGGTCGTGGAAAACTATACCGGCAAGCGCGGCCTTCCCTATGCCTCCTGGGGCATCGGCATCTCTGCTGCCTCGAAACATCAGGAAGAGGCCTGGAAACTCGTCCAATATCTGATGAGTGAAAAGGTGAACGCCAAGCTCGTGTCGCTTGCGAACGCCTTCCCGGGTAACGTCAACGCCAAGCCGGATTTCGTGACCTCGGACAAGGCTTTCGGCAAGGCTTTTGAAATCTTCAAGACCGGTTATCTCGCCAACGAGTTCACGGGCCTGCCGGTGGCTGAAGACCTGATGACCCAGTTCGACGTGCAGGCTCAAAAGATGCTCGCTGGTGAGCAGTCTCCGGAACAAGCCGCAGCCACCGCTCAGAAGGGCTGGATGGCGAAATTCTGATCGGCCTGTTCCCGTTTGCTATCTTCGACCGGGTGGCCGGACTTCGGCCTGGCCCCCCGGCAACAACGGATCGGCAATTTGAGATGGACCTGTTTCCGAAGCTTACCTTCTTTTGAAGGCGTATCCCAAGGTTGGCACATGACCCGGCAAAAGCGCTCCCACCATAAGCTGAAACGAGCGGTCGCACCCTACCTCTATCTGTCGCCCTCGCTGCTCATAATCGGGCTTCTGATGCTGCTGCCGATGGTGACGGTGATTGCCTACTCGTTCCAGAACAGCGCGGTGCTGCGTCGTGACCCATCCTTTGCCGGACTGAAGCACTACCAGGCGATCTTCGACGACCCCGTGTTCTGGGCTTCGCTGTGGCACACGCTCTACTTCACATGCATGAGCGTCGTCTTCCACATGACAATCGGCATGATCTTCGCGCTCATGCTGAACAGCGACCGCATCAATCCGATGCTGCGCAATATTCTGCGCGTGCTCTACATACTGCCCTGGCTGTTCACCGCGGTGATTATCGCCGTGATCTGGCGCCTCCTGCTTGAGCCGAACGGTGTCGTGAATAGCATTCTCATGCAAATCGGCATCATCGGTTCTAAGGTCGAATGGTTTTCCTCGCCTGAGACCGCGCTGCACGCCGTCACCTTCGCCAATATCTGGGCGGGCTATCCGCTCTTCATGGTCAGCCTGCTCGCGGGTTTGCAGGGCATTCCCAAGGATTTCTACGAGGCCGCCGATATCGACGGGGCAAAAGCCTACCAGAAGCTGATCTTCATCACCATTCCTATGCTGATGCCGATCATCATAAGCATCTCGCTGCTCGACTTCATCTGGACCATGCAGGTCTTCCCGTTAATCTGGATAACGACGGGCGGTGGCCCGATCTACTCGACCGAAGTCCTCAGCACCTACACGTACAAGCTGGCGTTTTCGAGCTACAACCTGTCGCAGGCTTCGGCGAGCGCTGTGGTCATCTTGTTGATCTCTCTCGGCCTGACGCTGTTCTATATTCGCTATCAAAAGGCTCGGTAGTCACCATGAGGAAAAGACATACGCCGAAAGACAGGCTGATCACCGTCGCGCTCCATGTAGCGCTTGCTGCGGGGCTCTTTTTCGCGGCATTCCCGATCTACTGGATGCTGAGCAGTTCGTTCAAATCGAACACCGAGATCTTTGCCCTGCCACCAACAATCCTGCCAAAGGCCTTCACGCTGGAAGCGTATGCAGCCATCCTTGGCGACCCGGTAAAGCTGCGCTTCTTCTTCAACAGCTATTTCGTGGCGGGAGCGGTGACCGTGCTGACGGTGTTGATCGCCTTGATGGCGGCCTACGGCTTCAGCCGCTTCAACTTCCGCGGCAAGGGCAGCCTGAACACACTCATCATCAGCACGCAGACGATTCCGCCGATCACACTTTTGATCCCCTTCTTCGGGCTTGTCGTCTCATACGGTATCTTCGATACCTACGTCGCACTGATCCTGACCTACCTGGTGTTTACACTGCCGTACGCGATCCTGCTGATGACGGGATATCTGAACACCTTGCCCCGCGATCTCGATGAAGCCGTGGCTGTCGATGGCGGCACCAGTTGGACAGCGCTTTGGCGGGTGATCGTCCCGATTTCTTTGCCTGGTATCGTGGCGACCGCGGTCTACACCTTCCTGTTGTGCTGGAACGAATTTCTCTTTGCGCTGACGCTGACGAAGTCAACGTCCATGCGCACCGTCCCGATCGGGATCCAGCTGTTGATGGGGCAGCACGCCTTCGAATGGAACCAGATGATGGCGATGAGCGTGCTCGGCTCGCTACCGCTCTTGCTCATCTACCTCGTTGCCCAGAGGTACTTCCTCGCCGGCATGACCGCGGGCTCGGTCAAGTAGGATGTCCATCCCAGGGAGAACCGAAGGAGCAGGCCCCGCGTATCGCAATCGATGATTTACGCCGATCGTGCTGGTGCTGCTCTTCCCGCGCCACCTCATCGAGCGGCTGACGCAGGGCGCGCATCAAGAATAGGCGGTATCAAGGAATGAAAGGATGAACGTGAAAGACCTCAAAGTCGGCTGCCAGACCTTCACCTGGGAAATGCTTGGCAAGGGCTGGACTGGCGGCCCCGATGATCTGCTCAAGGCGATCACCGATGGCGGCTATACCGGCATCGAAATCACCGACACCATGATCGGTCATTATGCCGGCAAGCCGTCGGAGTTCGCCGCTGCGCTGAACGCGTCCGGGCTGACGCTCGTCTCCTGCGCCTTCGGCTCGAACAGCGGTTTCACGCTGAAGGAGAAGATCAGCGCCGATCTTGAGACCGCCAAGCGCTGGATCGACTTCGCCGCTGCGTTTCCCGGCGCGCTGATCTCGATGGGCTCGGCGACCGTGGTGTCCGAAGGGCCGCGCGACGACAAGTTCGGTATCGCCGCGGAGGTTTACAACAAGGCCGCCGAGATCGGCCGCAAGGCCGGTGTGGATGTCGCGGTACATCCAAGCTCGCACCACAACACGCTGCTGTTCGACCGCGCCGACTACGACACGATCTTTGCCTTGCTCGACCCCGACCTGGTCGGCTGGGTGCCGGATACCGGCCATATCCTGCGCGGCCACAAGGACTTGTCCGACACGCTGCGCACCTATCGCGACCGCATCCGCTACATCCACTTGAAGGACGTCGACGCCAACGGCGCCTGGGCCATGCTCGGCAAGGGCGTCTGCGACACGCTCGAAGTCATCGAGATCGCCGGCACCGCGCCACGCTTCAACGGCTGGGTGGTGCTGGAGGAGGAATCCGAGACGGCCGCCGCCGACCCTGCCGGGGCGGTCAAGACCAACCGCCAGACAATGCGCTCCTACGGCGCCTGAAGAACGAGACGATGATCCAGAAACAGGACAGACGCCTCAGGGTCGGCGTGCTCGGCTGCGGCCCCATCGCGCAGTTCGCGCATCTGGAATCCTGCGTCAAGGCCGGCAATGCCGACCTTTATGCCATCTGCGACGCGGCGCCCGATCTGCTGGCCCGCATGGGCGCCACCTACGAACCGCAGAAGATGTATGGCGACTATGACGCGATGCTCGCCGATCCCGAACTGGAAGCAGTGATCGTCGCCACGTCGGACGCCTATCACGTGCCGATGTCGATCAAGGCGCTCGATGCCGGCAAGCATGTTCTGTGCGAAAAGCCGATCGGAACTTCGGTCGAGGAAGGCGAGGCGCTCGCCGAAGCGGTTAGGCGTTCGGGCAAGGTGCTGCAGGTCGGGCACATGAAGCGGTTCGACCCGGCGCTGGAAGCAGCGCGCGACTTCGTCCGCGACGAGATCGGCGAGGTGCTGGCGCTAAAGGCCTGGTATTGCGATTCCACCCATCGCTACACCAACACCGATGCCGTGCAGCCGCTGCCTGTCACCAGCAAGCTGGCGATGAAGCCGGCGGGCAATCCCAAGGCCGATCTGCGGCAGTATTTCATGCTGGCGCATGGCTCGCATCTCGTCGACACGGCGCGCTTCCTGTGCGGCGATATCATCGCCGTGCGCGCCCGCCTCAACGAACGCTTCGGTGCCTATTGCTGGTTCGTGGAGACCGAGTTCGCCAGCGGCGCGCTCGGCCATCTCGACCTCACCGTCGCCGTACGCATGGACTGGCACGAAGGTTTTCAGCTTTATGGCGAGAACGGCTCCGTCATCGCCAGGACATTCAACCCCTGGTATTTCCGCGCCAGCGAAGTCGAGATCTTTCATGAGAAGACCGCCACGGCCCACAAGCCGCTCGGCGCCGACGGCCATTTCTTCCGCCGCCAGCTGGAAGGTCTTGCCCAAACCGTGCTGGAAGGCACGCCGATGCGCGGCGCCAATGTCGAGGACGGCGTTGCGTCGATCCGCGCCATGATTGCCATCGCACGCTCGGTAGCATCAGGTGAACGCGTTGAGCTCGCCTCGGTTTCGGGAGCGGTTTGATGCGTCTCGGCATTTTCGCCAAGATCTTTCCCGGTGCCGAGCCGGCCGCGGTGCTCGCAGCCGTTCGGCAGGCGGGATACGAGGCGACGCAGTTCAATCTCGCCTGCGCCGGCCTGCCTTCGATGCCGGATGTGGTGCCGGCGGATGCCATTGCAGCCATCCGCGCCGCCGCGCAATCGAGCGGTGTTTCACTCGCCGCACTGTCGGGCACGTACAATATGGCGCATCCCGACAAGGCCGTGCGCGACGAGGGCCTTCGGCGTCTCGCCGTCGTCATCGAAGCGGCTGCTGCCCTTGACATTCCGCTGGTCACGCTCTGCACCGGCTCGCGCAACGCCGTCGATCAGTGGGCGTATCATCCTAACAATGCCACGCCTGCCTCCTGGTTCGACATGGCCACCGAGATGTCGAAGGCGCTGGCGCTGGCCGAAGAGGCCGGCGTCGATCTCGGCATCGAGCCCGAACAGGCCAACATCGTTACCTCGGCCAAGGATGCGATCAGGCTGATCGCCGAGATGGGATCGAAGCATCTGAAGATCGTGCTCGATCCGGCGAACCTGTTCGAACACGCGACGCCCGACGAGGCGCGCTCCATCGTTGCCGCAGCGATCGACGAGGCAGCCGGCCACATCGCCATGGCGCACGCCAAGGATCGCCACGGTGACGGCCGCTTTGCCACGTCTGGGCAAGGCATCGTCGACTTCCCCGATTTCGTCGCGCGGCTCAAGGCAGTCGGCTTCGAGGGATCGCTCGTCACCCACGGCCTGTCCGCCGAGGAAGCTCCCGGTGTCGCTGCCTTCCTGCGAGGACTGCTCTGATGGGCGCAGCACCGGCAATCCTGCTTCGCGACGATGCGGCACTTCGTGTTTTCGACACGCGGCAAGCCGGGCTTCCCGTAGTCTTCCAGCATGGCCTTGGCGGCGATGCCGCGCAGGTGGCGCTGAACTTTCCCGACAGTCCTTCCTACCGCCGGCTGACCGTCGAATGCCGCGCGCAGGGCGGCTCCGGCGCCGGCAGCGGTCGCCCCTTTTCGATCGACATGTTTGCCGACGATGTGCTGGCTGCCGCCGATGCGGCTGGCATCAAGCACTTCGTTGCCGGCGGCATTTCGATGGGCGCGGCCATCGCCTTGCAGCTTGCCGTCCGGTATCCGGACCGTGTCCTGGGTTTGGTGCTTTTGCGCCCGGCCTGGGCTTTCGAAGCAGCGCCGCAAAACATGCGCCCTTACGTGGAAGTGGCGGAATTCATCCGCAACGGTTCGCTTGATGAAGCGCGCGATGCCTTCGCTGCCTCGGCGACGGCAGTCCGGCTTCGCACGGAAGCACCGGATAATCTCGCCTCGTTGCTTGGCTTCTTCGCACGTGAAAATGCGGCTGTCTTCGCCGAGGTGATGCAGGCGATCGCAGCGGATGGGCCTGGCGTCACGCGGGTGGCGGCCGCCGACCTCGCAATCCCGACGCTCGTCATCGGCAGCGGTGTCGACCTCGTCCATCCGCTGGCGACCGCTCGCAGCCTTGCCGACGCCATCCCTTATGCAGTCTTCACCGAGGTGGCGCCGAAGGCCACCGACAAGGAACGCCATTTCGCCGAGATCCGCGCTGCTATCGCGGGCTTTCTCGATGCTCGTTTCAACAACCAGGACCAGTCATGATTTCGAAACCAGTCTCAGGCCCGGCCGCTATCGCCGCATTGCCACGCGATCGCATGATCGCTGAATTCTCGCTGTGGTCCGCCGACCTCGTCAATTTCGAGAGCGATCTCAGGCGTATCGAGCCCTATGTCGATCTTCACCACATCGATGTGGCGGATGGGCATTTCGCCCCGTCCTTCCTGTTCTTTCCTGATCTCGTCGCCCGCATCGCCAGGCTGACAGCCAAGCCCATCCATGTCCATCTGATGATCGACAAAGCAATCGTTGAGGCGCAGACGCGCCAGTTCATCGAGGCCGGCGCCGACATGATCAGCGTCCATGCCGAGAATGGCGAGGCGGGGTTGCGCGCCGTCCGGTTGGCCCGGGAACTCGGCGCCGAAGCCGGCGTCGTGCTCAGGTTGGAGACGCCGGTCGAGACGGTGACGCCTTTCGTCTCCGAGGTCGCCTTCGTCACGCTCCTCGGGACGGCAATCGGCGTCAAGGGGCAGAGCCTCTCGGACAAGGCCTGCGACAGGCTACGCGACGCCCGCGCCGTCCTCAAGCAGGCCGGCCGCGAGGCAGACGTGGTTCTGGCGGCCGATGGCGGCATCCGCCACGAGACGGTGCCATTGCTGCGTGCCGCCGGGGCCGAAACCGTGGTTCTCGGTTCGCTCGCCTTCGGCGACAAAGACCTCGCCGGCCGCATCGCCTGGCTGTACGGATTGAAGGTCGCGGCATGACAATACAAGCCGCCCTCGCGATCGATCTTGGCGGGACGGAGCTTCGCGCCGCCCTGGTCGACCGTGAAGGCAAGATCCGGGCATTCGCGGCGGTGCCGACGCAGGCGCACGCTGGTCCCGATGCGGTGATCGGCCAGATCGAGGCGCTGGCGGCAACCGTGTATGCCGAGGCCCCGGCGCTCGCCATTGTCGGTGTCGGCGTTGGCGCGCCGGGGCCGCTCGATCCGCAAGCCGGCATTGCGGTCGGACCGCCGACGCTCGCCGGCTGGCTAGACGTGCCGCTTGCCGATATCCTCGAACGGCGGCTCGGTCTGCCGGTGCGGCTGGAGAACGACGCCAATGCCGCCGCGCTCGGCGAATGGCGCTTCGGCGCCGGTCATGGTGCGCGCTCGCTGGTCTTCGTCACGGTTTCCACCGGCATCGGCGGCGGTGTCGTCGTCGACGGGCGCATCCTGCACGGCCGCCGCGGCCTTGCCGCCGAGATCGGCCATATGACCATCACCAACGAAGGCGAGCGCTGCATATGCGGCGTCGTCGGCTGTTTCGAGGCGATCGCTTCTGGAACAGCGCTCGGCCGCCGCGCCACCGCCGCCACGACCGCCGGCGACGGCTCGACGTTGCGGCGCCTGTCTGCGGACGCGGAGGTGACTGGCCGCCATGTCGTCGAGGCGACGCGGCTGCGGGATGGCCTTGCCTCGGCATTGCTGGATGAGGAAGCCCGCTGGCTAGGCGTCGGCTTCACCAACCTCTTGCATCTCTATTCGCCCGATGTGCTGGTCGTCGGTGGCGGCATTGCAAATGGCCTCGACCTGATGCTGCCGACCATCGAGGCGACGATCAGGCAGCGGGCCATGCGCGCCTATCGCGACGTGCCGGTCGTTCAGGCCCAACTCGGCCGCCACGCCGGTCTCGTCGGCGCCGCCAGCCTTGTCCTGTTCGATGATGTGGGCACCCTGGCGGCTCGCATGCCTGTCGGCCCGAGCACCTATCCGGACCAGAGGAGGGACTTCAATGGCTGAGTTCAAGGTGCGCGGTGCGCGCAAGTCCTATGGCGAGGAGGTGATCAAGGGCGTCGACCTTGATGGAGGCGACCGCGAATTCGTCGCCTTCGTCGGGCCGCGGAAAATCGACGTTGCGACCTGAACGACAACGGCCGGAGGCGGCATGCCTCCGGCCGTTGTTGGTATGAGACCGGACGGATTATTACTCGGCGGGAACGACATCCGCCGGCAGGTTGTCATCCGCGGTGCCCGCCAGCGCTCTCGCCAGCTTGGCCTCGTCGAGTTCGCCTTCCCAGCGCGCCACAACCAGCGTGGCGACGGCATTGCCGACGAAGTTGGTCAGCGCCCGGCACTCCGACATGAATCGGTCGACGCCGAGGATCAGCGCCATGCCGGCGACCGGCACCGCCGGAACCACCGAAAGCGTGGCGGCAAGGGTGATGAAGCCTGCCCCGGTGATGCCGGCGGCACCCTTGGACGAGAGCATCGCAACCAGCAGCAGCAGGATCTGGTCGCCCATCGACAGGTGGATGTTGGTTGCCTGCGCGATGAACAGCGCAGCCAGCGTCATGTAGATGTTGGTGCCGTCGAGGTTGAACGAATAGCCGGTCGGAATGACCAGACCGACCACCGAGCGCTTGGCGCCGGCCTTCTCCATCTTCTCCATCAGCGAGGGCAGGGCTGCCTCCGACGATGAGGTGCCCAGCACCAGCAACAACTCTTCCTTGATGTAGCGGATCAGGGACAGGATGGAGAATCCGTTGTAGCGGCAGACCGCACCCAGCACGACGAAGACGAACAGAAACGACGTCACGTAGAAAGTGCCGACCAGCATGGCGAGGTTGATGACCGCGCCGATGCCGTATTTTCCGATGGTGAACGCCATGGCGCCAAAAGCGCCGATAGGGGCTGCCTTCATCAGCACGCTGACCAGCTTGAAGATCGGCGTCGTCAGCGCCTGCAGGAAATTGAGGACGGGCGTGCCCTTGTCGCCGACCAGCGCCAGCGCAATGCCGAACAGCACCGAGAAGAACAGCACCTGCAGGATGTCGCCGTCGGCAAAGGCACCGACGATCGTCGTCGGGATGATGTTCATCAGGAAGCCGGTGACCGACTGGTCGTGCGCCTTCGCGGCATAGGTGTTGACGGTCGAGGCATCGAGCGTCGCCGGGTCGATGTTGAAGCCAGCGCCCGGCTGCACGACATTGGCCACAACAAGGCCGATGATCAGCGCCAGTGTCGAGAAGGTCAGGAAGTAGAGCATCGCCTTGCCGGCGACACGCCCGACCTTCTGCAGGTCGCTCATGCCGGCAATGCCCGTCGTCACGGTCAGGAAGATGACCGGGGCGATGATCATCTTGACCAGCTTGATGAAGGCGTCGCCGAGCGGCTTCATGCTTTCGCCGATCGACGGATAGAAATGGCCGAGCAGGATGCCGACGGTGATCGCGACGAGCACCTGCACGTAGAGTTGGGCATAGAAAGGCTTGCGCCGCGCGGAAGCCGCGCCTGAATGATCTGCGATGTGCATCGAACTCTCCCTGCCGGATGGGGCGGAATGCACCGCCCTGCGTGACTTCTCCCATCGCGGCGCTCCGGTCGCACGCCGCTGCAAGGACTTTTGCAAGCGTCGTGCCAGATCGGGAAAAGGCCGGAATCCCGGTATTTCGGCCCTTGTTCGAAATTAAGCGGGCAATGCCTGTGCGGATTTCCGCACAGGCATTGTTTGCCTGGGCGGATTTTCGCATTACACTGGCCGCAAAGCCGGGAACGCTTGAGGAAGAGGAGCGGGCAGACGTCGCAAGCAGGCACCGATAGCGAATCCCCTGGATTTGCCGGACGTCAACTGCTGCGCGAGGTGGCGGCCCGGCTGCGCGATGGCCGCTGGCTTGTCGTGGTCGTCGCCCTTGCCTTCCTGGCTGGCGCGATTGCAATTGCCGGGCGCATTGCCTCCGGCCAAGCGGCAGACAATCTGCGCGACACAGCGCTTGCGGCCCTGCCGCTGGCGGCGGGGACGCTGACCGGCGAAATCGAAAAGCAGCGTCTGGTTCCCTTGGTGCTGGCACGTGACGACGCTGTGCGCGGCGCTCTGCGCCGAGCCGGAAAAATGCAAGAAAAGGCCCTAAACGACAAGCTCAAGGCGATTGCCGGCGATGCCTCGGCGTCCGCCATCTATGTCATCGACACGGCAGGCATCGCCATATCGGCCAGCAATGCCGGCGAACCGACCAGCTTTGTCGGCACCGACTATAATTTTCGGCACTATTTTCAGGAGGCCATGGCGAAGGGTGCCGCCAGCCAATATGGCCTCGGCACGATCAGCGGCAAGCCAGGCCTTTATTTGGCCAGCCGGGTCGACGATGGCGCCAAGCCGCTTGGCGTGGCGGTATTGAAGGTCGAGCTAGACAGCGTCGAAGCCAACTGGCGCTCCAGCGGCTTTCTCGTCTTCGTCACCGATGAACGTGGCGTGGTGCTGGCTACCAGTCAGCCCGACTGGCGGTTTCGTGCCCTCGCACCACTCTCGGCGCAGGACACCGCCGCTGCCCACGAGCAGCTCCAACTGGCCGATGCCGGCTTCGAGCCCCTGCCGATCCGACGCGGCGCTGGTGACGGCCTGGCGACGATCGACAGTGCCGGCAAGCATCGCCAGTTCGTCGAGGTGGTGCAGGACCTGCCGGGTGCTGTCCCCGGTTGGCGTCTCTGGCTGCTGACGCCCGCCGATGCTGCTCTCTCCGCCGCCGCCAACACGGCGCGCCTCACCACACTGCTCGGCTTGCTGCTGATGGGCTTGCTAACCTTTGTGCTTACCCGGCGCCGGCGCGCCCACCGGCTGAGGCAGGAAGCGCTGGCGCGGATGAATGTCGAACTGGAGAGCCGGGTCAGCATGCGGACGGCCGAGCTGACGCGCTCCAACGCCGCACTTGCCGGCGAAATCGCCGAGCGCGAGAACGCCGAAGCCAAGGTCCGCCGGCTGCGTGACGACCTCGCCCAGGCCAACCGGCTTTCCATCCTCGGCCAGATCGCGGCCGGCGTGGCGCACGAAATCAACCAGCCGGTCGCCGCGATCCGCACTTACGCCGAGAATGCCGGCCGCTTTCTCGACAGCGGCAAGACCGAACCGGCCAGCGGCAATCTGACGTCGATCGTCTCGATGACCGAACGCATCGGCGCGATCACCAGTACCTTACGCAACTTCGCCCGCCGGCCAGGAGTCGCCGCATCGCCGCTGCCGGTGCGCGAAGCGATCGACGGCGCGCTGTCGCTGCTGTCCGGCCGCATCCGCGATTCCGGCGTGACCATCGTCAAGCCGCGTGGCAACGCGTCGCCGGTCGTCATGGCGAGCCGCATCCGGCTGGAGCAGATCCTGGTCAATCTGTTGCAGAATGCGCTCGACGCCATGAAAGACCAGCCCGATCCCCGCATCGAGATTGAACTCGCCGAGCGCGACGATAGGGTGCTCATTTCGGTGCGCGATAACGGCCCCGGCCTCGGGGCGGAGGCCGCCGGCAGTCTGTTCATGCCGTTCCAGACCACCAAAGAAAAGGGGCTTGGCCTCGGACTGGTGATTTCGCAGGAGATCGCCCAGGAACTCGGCGGCACGCTGCGGCTCGATCCCGGCAGCGCCAGCATCCCCGGCAGCGCCAGCGCCCCCGGTGGCGCCAGCGGCGCATCCTTCACCATCGACCTGAGGCGGATAGAATGACGGACCGATCAGGGCTGGTGGCACTCGTCGACGACGATGCGGACCTGCTTCACGCCACCAAGCAATTGCTCGAGCTTGCCGGCTTCACCGTGGCCGCGCTCGACGCCGCCGAGGCAGCCCTTGGTGTCGTCGACGGGAATTTCGAGGGCGTGGTCGTCAGCGACATCCGCATGCCGGGCATGAATGGTCTGCAGCTGTTCGATCGCATCAAGGCGATCGACCCGGATATACCGGTGATCCTGGTCACCGGCCATGGCGATGTCGATCTTGCGGTGGCCGCGCTCAAGGACGGCGTCTACGATTTCATCCCAAAGCCCTATGCCGGCGATCGCCTTGTCGAGGCGCTGAAGCGGGCAAGCGAGAAGCGGCGGCTGGTGATGGAGAACCGGCGGTTGCGCGAAGTCGCAGCGCAGGCTGCCGACGGTCTGCCGCTGATCGGCGAAGCGCCCGCCATCAGAAGGCTGCGCGAAACCTTGCGCCAGATCGCCGACATGGATGTCGACGTGCTGGTTGAGGGGGAAACGGGAACCGGCAAGGAAGTGGTGGCGGATCTGCTGCACAGATGGGGGCGGCGCCGGGCAAAACCCTTCGTGGCGCTGAATTGCGGCGCGCTGCCTGAGACCGTCATTGAAAGCGAGCTGTTCGGCCATGAGGCGGGCGCGTTCACCGGCGCGCAGCGGCGGCGCATCGGCCGCATCGAGCATTCCAGCGGCGGCACGCTGTTTCTCGATGAGATCGAATCCATGCCGCCAGCCCTCCAGGTCAAGCTGCTGCGGGTGCTCGAAACGCGCAGCGTGACACCGCTTGGCTCGAACGAGACCCGCCGCGTCGACCTCAGGGTCGTCGCCGCGACCAAGGTCGATCTCGGCCGGCCAGACCGGCGCGGCGACTTTCGCGAGGACCTGTATTTTCGCCTCAACGTGGTGACGCTGCTCATCCCGCCCCTGCGTGAGCGGCGCGGCGACATCCCGATGCTGTTCGGGCATTTCCTCGGCAAGGCCTCGGAGCGGTTCGGCCGGCCCGTCGCCAAGGTGAACGCCGCAGTCAGCGACCATCTCCAGTCGCATGCCTGGCCGGGCAATGTGCGCGAGCTCGCGCATTTTGCCGATCGCGTCGCGCTCGGCCTCGGCCCGGACGATGAGACGAAGGTGGTACCCACCCGCCTACCGGAACCAGAGGCGACGCTGCCCGAACGGGTCGGCCTCTACGAAGCAGAACTCATCCGCGATGCGCTGCGCGACCATGGCGGCGATGTGCGCAGCGCCATCGATGCGCTCGGCGTGCCGCGCAAGACCTTCTACGACAAGCTCAAGCGCTACGGCATCGCCGCGTCCGAATTTCGCAATGGCGGCGATCAGGACGCGCACCCTATTCGGGGATCGATATGAAGACGACACTTGAAACGACGACAAATCCCCTGCCGGAAGAACTCACCTTTCTCGGCGAGCGTCTGACGGCGTTCAACGATGGCGATGTCGGTGCTTCCAAAAGGAAGGCCTTGGCCGTGTTCGTGCGCGACGAGGCCGGTGCGGTCGTTGCCGGCATTTCGGGCTACACCGCCTGGGGCTGGCTCTATGTGCAATGGCTGTGGGTCGATGAGAGGCTGCGCGGCCAGCAAGTGGCCGGCACTATGCTGGACGCGGCCGAACAGGAAGCTGTTGCGCGCGGCTGTAAAAATGCCTGGATCGACACCTTCAATCCAAACGCCGCCAAGGTCTATCAGCGCCAGGGTTATCAGCCGTTCGGAACGCTTGCCGATTTCCCGGTCGGCCGCAGCCGCATCTTCCTGCAGAAGAAACTGGTTGGCTGACTATCCGGCCAGCCGTCCGCCGCGCATCGGTTTCGGTGCGCCTGTCGTGCTCGGGAAACTGATCGGCAAGCCGCGTAGCACGCGAACCGCGAGGAACGCAAAGCACTCCGCCTCGACCGCGTCCCCGCTCCAGCCCAGGGTCTCGGCCTGCACCACCTCGACACCGGCACGGCTGGCGAGCATTGCCATCATCGTCGGGTTGTGGCGCCCGCCGCCGCTGACCACCAGCTTTCTAGGCCGCCGTGGCAAAAGGTCGAGCGCCTTGCCGACGGCAGCAGCAGTGAAGGCGGTGAGCAGGGCAGCACCGTCTTCGGCGTTCAAACCGTTCGCCATCACGGCACCGAAGTCGAATCGGTCCAGCGATTTGGGATAGGCTTTGGTCAGATAGGGGTGCTGCAACAGCTTGGCGAGCCTTGCCTCATCGACCGTTCCCGCTCGGCCAAGTGCGCCATCGCGGTCCATTTCGCCGAGCCCTTTCGATTTGATGAAATCATTGAGCGGCGCATTGGCGGGGCCGGTATCGAAAGCAACGACATTGTCGGCGCCGTCCCACCAGGTGATGTTGGCGACGCCGCCCAGATTGAGCACCGCCACCTCGCCATTGGCGCCGGCGCTGCGCATCAGCGCCGTGTGATAGACAGCGGCCAAAGGCGCGCCTTGCCCACCGGCGCGCATGTCGGCCGAACGGAAATCGTAGGCGACCTTGGTGCCCAACAGGGCGTGCATCAGTTCGCCATCGCCGAGCTGCCGGGTCTGGCCCAACCGTCCGGCCTGCGGCGCACGATGCAGCACCGTCTGGCCGTGAAAGCCGACGACACCGATGTCGGCCATCGTCATGCCATAGCCTTCGACCAATTCCCTGACCGCCGCCGACTGGGCTCGCGTCAGCGCTTCCTCCGCCTTGCGAAAGATCGCCGGCTCCGGCCCGGTGAAGTTCCAGGCCCGTGCCTCCATCAGAGTCTCTTCCAGCAGGGTGCGGATCGACGAGGGATAAGGCATCAGCCGATAGGTGCCGAAATCGTCGATCCGTTCGCCATCGGTCTTGATCAGTGCGACGTCGATGTTGCCGTCCAGCACGGTGCCGGTCATCAGGCCGACGGCCCAGATTGGTTCCATTATTGAGCTCCATTGACGAGATCGCCGACCGCCTGCCGAAGCGAACCGATTCCACTGTCGAAATGACGTGTCGGATGGATCCGGTTGGTGAGCAAGGTCCAGGCCTTGCCTCCGTCGAAGTCGATCCACAGTCCCGTGCCGGTAAAGCCGGTGTGGCCGATAGTGCCCGGACTGCACAAGGTCCCGCCGGACCAGCCTTCATAGGGGCGCTCCCAGCCATGGGTGCGGGTGGCCGACAGCGGCGTGCGCATCAGCGCGATCGAACGTTCGGATGCGTCGCTCAGCAGCCCTTGCGCGAAATCCAGCACCGAAGCGGCTGTTCCGAACAGGCCGGCGTGACCCGCGCCTTGCAGCGCCGAGCAATTGTCGTCGTGGACCTCGCCGGACAGCACGCGATGGCGCCAGGTGCAGTCCTCGGTCGCGGCGGCAGCATCCGGTTCGGCGGACCAGGCGAATCCGGGGCCGGGATCCATGTTCCGGATCGTTTTCCCCGACAGCCGCTCCAGCGCAAAGCCGAGCAGGATGAAGTTGATGTCGGAATAGACCGGGTCGCGGGCCCGCCATTCGCGCTGCAGGACGAAGGCGCGCAGCAGTTCGGGGTCGCGCCCATACGTGTAGATCGGCTCGACCGCCGGAAAGGGCGTCTGGTGGCCGAGGCACTGCCGAAACGTCACCTTCCGCTCCCAGGCTTCGGCATCATACTGGCGCAGGTCCGGCAGCACCGAGACCAGCGGCGCATCGAGATCGATGACCCCATCTTCCGCCAGTGCCAGGATGCGCGGCGTTATGAAGATGACCTTAGTTAGCGATGCCAGGTCGAACCAGGTGTTGTCCCGCATGGGGCGGTGCTTCGGCACTAGCTGGGCCGAGCCGATCGATCGGATGATGCGGCCGCCGTTTTTATCGGCGATGCCGAGCACGCCGCCGGGTATGCGCTTGGTGGAAACTGCCGTTGCTAGCGGTTGGAATGCGCGATTGAAGAGTTGGGAGAGGTGGTTCAATGTTGGCCTCCGTCCGAGAGGCCGTGATCCGTCACACCCCCCTCTGTCCTGCCGGACATCTCCCCCCTTGCGGCAGGGCTATCGCATATGAGTAAAGAGGCTAAGCAGGTTTTGATCGGCCCCTCGTGCCTTGAGTCGTTTGTGGCTGAGCGGGATGTTTTCAAGATCGGCTCTGAGAACATTGAGAGTGAGGCGGCGAAGTATGGCG